>JAHWKH010000058.1 GCA_019347995.1 Gemmatimonadota bacterium
TGCTCTTCCGATCTGCCTGGGTGAGCGACTCGGCCGCCCCGCCTTCCGCGGGCATCCGGTACACGTGGCCGAGGAGGTCGAACACGAGCCAGCGGCCGTCGGGAGAGACGTCCACGGACATCCACGTGCCTTCGTCGGTGGTGAAGTCGATCTCGTACGTCCGGCCGCGCGCCTCGGTCACGTCCCACGCGACCGCCGGGCTCTGGGCCGCCGTCGAGGCCGGCAGGGCGATGCCCAGCGCGAGCGCGGCGGAGGCGATCCGGCGGGTGGCTCTTCGTGTCCGTGGTCCTCGCACGTCGGTACTCTCCATGGGTTGGAGCCAACGTTGCCGGCCCCATCGAGCGCCGCAAGCTCGCCCCGCCCCGACCCGGCCGATTAGGTTCCGCCGACGCCGTGGCAGGAGCGCACCGCACCAGGCAGGAGATCGGCATGTCCCCGCTCAACCCCTACAGCTCAAGGATCACGCAGCCGCCTTCCCAGGGGGCCTCCCAGGCGCAGCTCCTGGCCACGGGGTTCAGCGAGGAGGACCTGGACCGGGGTCAGGTGGGCATCGCCAGCGTCTGGTACGAGGGCAACAACTGCAACATGCACCTGCTGGACCTGGCCGCGAAGGTGAAGGAGGGCGTGGAGGCGGCGGGGCTCAAGGGCATGCGCTTCAACACCGTCGGCGTATCCGACGGCATGTCCATGGGCACGCGGGGCATGACCTTCTCGCTCCAGTCCCGCGACCTCATCGCCGACTCCATCGAGACCGTCACCTGCGGGCAGTGGTACGACGCCAACATCTCCATCCCGGGCTGCGACAAGAACATGCCCGGCTGCATCATGGCCATGGGCCGCTTCAACCGGCCCTCGCTCATGGTCTACGGCGGCACCATCCGTCCGGGGCGCTCCCGCGGGGAGGTCGTCGACATCGTCTCGGCGTTCGAGAGCTACGGACAGCTCATCGCCGGGAAGATCGACGAGACGCGGCGGCGCGAGATCGTGCGCAGCGCCTGCCCGGGCCCGGGGGCGTGCGGCGGCATGTACACGGCCAACACCATGGCGTCGGCCATCGAGGCCATGGGCATGTCCCTTCCCTACAGCGCCTCCACCCCGGCGACGGACCCGAAGAAGCTCGACGAGTGCTTCGAGGCGGGGCGCGCCATCCGCGCCCTCATGGAGCGCGACATCAAGCCGCGGGACATCATGACCCGGGAGGCGTTCGAGAACGGCATGGTGCTGGTCATGGCGCTGGGCGGCTCCACCAACGCGGTGCTCCACCTCGTGGCCATGGCCCGCGCGGTGGGGGTGGAGCTGGGCATCGACGACTTCCAGGCGGTGAGCGACAGGGTGCCTCTGCTGGCCGACCTGAAGCCCTCGGGGCGCTACGTGATGGAAGACCTCCACCGCGTGGGCGGCGTGCCGGGGGTCATGAAGTACCTCCTGGAGGCGGGGCTCCTCCACGGCGACTGCCTCACCGTCACGGGCCGCACGGTGGCCGAGAACCTGGCCGACGTGCCGGGGCTGAGCGAAGGGCAGGACGTGGTGCGGCCGCTGGAACGGCCCGTCAAGCGCACGGGCCACCTCCAGATCCTCAGGGGCAACCTGGCGCCCGGAGGCGCCGTGGCGAAGATCACGGGCAAGGAGGGGCTCACGTTCAGCGGCCCGGCCCACGTCTTCGACTCCGAGGACGAGGCCCTCGCGGCCATCGAGGAGGGGCGCATCGCGCGGGGCGAGGTCGTGGTCATCCGCTACGAGGGCCCCAAGGGCGGCCCCGGCATGCCCGAGATGCTCACGCCCACCTCGGCCCTGGTGGGCGCGGGGCTGGCCGGCCAGGTGGCGCTCATCACCGACGGACGCTTCTCCGGCGGGTCGCACGGCTTCATCATCGGCCACGTGGTGCCCGAGGCGCAGGAGGGGGGCCCCATCGCCCTCGTCCGGGACGGCGACGTGATCACCATCGACGCCGAGGCGCGCACCCTCGACGTGGACGTTCCTGAGGAGGAGATGCTCCGGCGCGGCGAGGCCTGGGTGATGCCGCCCTACAAGGCGACGCGCGGCACGCTGCACCGCTACATCAAGACGGTGAAGAGCGCCACCGAGGGCTGCGTCACGGACGAATAGCGCTCAGCCCAGCCGCCTGGAACGCGAACCGGGCGTACTCGAGCTCGTTGCCTGCCGAGTAGCGGAAGGCCGTGCGCCGGAAGGCGCTCCAGCTCTCGTGGATGCGGCGGAACGTGGCGTCGGCGGCCGACTGCTCCTCCAGCAGCGCCTCGCTCTCGTCCCACGCCGCCTCCAGGATGGCGTCGGGGAAGCTCCGCAGCTCCACGCCGTGCTCCCCCACGAGCCGCTCCAGCGCCCTGGGGTTCGCCACGTCGTAGCGCGCCAGCATGTCGGAGCTCACCTCCCGTACCGCGCTCCCCAGCGCCTCCCGGTACGCCCGCGGCAGGTCGTCCCACGCGCGGCGGCCCACCTGCAGGGTCGTCGTGGCGCCCGGCTCCCACCAGCCCGGCTGGTAGTAGTAGGGCGCGATCTGATAGAAGCCGAGCTTCTCGTCGTCGTACGGCCCTACCCACTCGGTGGCGTCGATGGCGCCCCGCTCCAGGGCCGGGAAGATGTCGCCACCGGCCAGCACCTGGACGCTCACGCCGAGGCGGCTCAGGATCTCGCCGGCCAGGCCGGGGATGCGCATGCGCAGGCCGCGCAGGTCCGCCAGGCTCGCCAGCGGCCGCCGGAACCAGCCGCCCATCTGGGGCCCGGTGGTCCCGAACGGGAAGTGGATGATGCCGAAGTCGGCGTAGACCTCCCGGAGGAGATCGGTGCCACCGGCGTGGTGCAGCCAGGCGAAGCGCTGCCGCGGGGTGAGGCCGAAGGGGACGGCGGTGTCGAACGCCAGCGCCGGGTGCTTGCCGATGTAGAAGTAGCCGGCGGTGAAGCCCGCGTGCACGGTCCCGGCCTCCACGGCGTCCATCACCTGCAGGCCCGGAACGAGCTCGCCGGCCGGATAGACGCGGATGTCGAAGCGGCCGCCGGTCAGGATCCGCACCCGCTCGGCCAGTCGCTCGGCCCCGCCGTGCAGGATGTCCAGGCTGGGGGGATAGCTGCTCGCCAGCCGCCACTGCACAGGGGGCCCGGCGAGGCTCCCCTCCCCGGCGTCCGTCCGGCTCGCCGGATCGGCGCCGCACGCAGACAGGAGCCCCGCGCCGGCCAGCGAGCCCGCGGCGGTGGCGAGGAAGCGCTGCCGGGTGATGCCTCCGCCGGTCTTCAGCAGACCTGGCAGTCGTGGTTGTTCACCGCGCCCAGGCTCTCGAGGAGCGCCAGCGCCTCGGGGTAGACCGGCACCCGCTGGACGGGGCTGTTGGCCATGTCGGCCGTGGTCTTCCCGCGCCGGCTCACCAGCGTCACGTCGGCCCCCTTCTCCACCAGGAAGCGGATCACCTCCACGTCGCCCCGCGCCGCGGCGTGGTGCAGCGGCGAGAACCCGTTGGCGTCGCGGGCGTTCACGTCGGCGCCCAGCTCC
This sequence comes from Gemmatimonadota bacterium, assembly GCA_019347995.1. The sequence continues at coordinate 3,503 of JAHWKH010000058.1, forward strand.
TCAACCAGGTATTTCACGGCGGGGAGCCACCCGTCGGGGGCGCCGCGGTGGAAACCGCCGGCGTAGCCCTCGCCGAAGCCGATGCCCGCCGCGGCGTGGATGGGCTGGGCGTCGGGACCGTACAGCGGCACCGGCGGCAGCCCGGACTTGTCCTCGTTCTCGTCGTCGTTGTAGCGCCGGCGGCGCCGCTCGGGCATGCGCTTCGTGGGGATCGTCGGGTCGGCGCCGTGCTCGACCAGCAGCCGCATGGCGTCGACGTCCTGCGCGTAGGCGGCGCGCCAGAAGGGCGTGGAGCCGGCGAATTCCACGCTCAGGCGCGAGAAGTTGTACTCCAGGTACCAGAGGGTCTTCTCCAGGCGGACGTTCGGATCCGCCCCCGCTTCGAGCAGCCGCTCCATGAAGTCGAGGTACTGCGTCTCCTGCTTGTACGCCTGGGGCTGGGGATAGATGGACTTGGAGTGCCACTGGAGGTTGAGGGCGGCGTAGAGCGGCGTCGCCCCGGCGTCGCTGGCCCGGTTCGGGTCGGGTCCGCCCCCCTTCGCAGGAGATCGAGCGCCAGGTCGAAATGGCCGTTGATCGTCGCCATGAGCAGCGGGCTAGTCCTGTCGCCCGCGCTCACCTGGTCGATGTCGGCGCCTCCGTCCAGGAGCGCTTCGGCCGTGGCGGCGTGGCCCTCGCGCACCGCATGCAGAAGGGGCGTGAGCCCGCCCTGCGTGCCCACCAGGTCGTGGTATCCCAGGGGATCGGGCTCCTCCTCTTTCTTCTTCTCCTCCTCCTCGTCCTCGTCGGCCGCGGCGGTGTCGCTGGCGGCCTGGACCTCGTCGAAGTTGCGGGCGACGCCGATGTCCTCGGGCGTCACCTGCCGGCCCTCCGCCGCGGCCCTCTCGAACGCGATCATGGCGTCCAGGCGGGCATTGCGGCGCTCCCGCTCCTCGTCGTCCGCGTCGGCACGGGCGGCGATGTCCTCGGCCCTCGAGGCGGCGTCCAGGTCCGCGCCGCGCTCCACCAGCAGCGCCACGACGGCGACGTGCCCCCAGGAGGCGGCCCACATGAGGGGGGTCTGCGCGTGGGCGTGATCACGGGCGTCGACGTCGGCTCCGTGGTCGAGGAGCGTGCGCGCGGTCTCCACGCTGGCCGCCTGCGTGGCGAAGTGGAGCGGCCGCGCCCCGGTGGACGTGGCGGCGTCGGGATCGCTCCCCGCCTCGAGGAGCGCCGCCGCCACCGCCGCCCGGCCCGCGCGGCTGGCCAGGTGGAGCGGAACGTAGGCTCCGTTGCGCGTACGGGCGGCCGGGTTGGCCCCGGCGTACAGGAGCATCTCCGTCAGCTCCAGGCCGCCGACCTCCGCCGCCCAGTGGAGGGCGGTCATGCCGTCGCCCTGGGCCGCGTTCACGTCGGCGCCCTGCCGGAGGAGGGCGCGCACCTCGGCGACGTCGCCCCGCATGGCGGCGTCCGCCACGGGGGCGTCGGGGGCCGTCCCGACGCCGAGCAGCGCGGCGTCGGCCACCCGCGCGTCCGGAGGCATGCCGCCGGCCAGCAGCGCGCCCAGGCAGAGGGCGCCGAGGGTCCGGCCCAGGATTCTGGTTCGCATGGATGTCGCTCCTTGGGACGAGCCTTTCTCTACGAGAGCGCGAGCTCGCCCGTGCTGTCTCCGAAGTGGTCCAGGTCGTCCATGCCCAGGGCGTGGAGCGCGCTGAGCATGGCGTTGGCCATGGGGGTCCGGTCGGGCGCCTTGATGTGGACGTTCCCTTTCAGCCCGCCGTTGGCGCCTCCCACGAAGAACAGGGGGCAGCGCACGTGGTTGTGGAGGTTGGGGTCGCCCATGGCCGAGCCGTACAGCACCAGCGTCTTGTCCAGCAGGCTCGCGTCGCCCTCCGTCCGGTCACGGAGCCTCTCCAGGAGGTAGGGGACCAGGCTCACGTGGTACTTGTTGATCCCGTGGAAGTCGAGGATCGCCTGCTCGTTACCGCCGTGGTGGGACGCGGGGTGGAACGCCTTGTCGATGCCGCTCTCCGGATAGACGCGGCCCGACGCGTCGCGACCCAGCTTGAGGGTGAACACCCGGGTCGTGTCGCTCTCGAAGGCCAGGAGCTGGAGGTCGAACATGAGCTCGACGTGCTCCCGGAAGGAGTCGGGCACGCCCGCCGGCGCCCCGGGCAGCTCGCGCGCCTCCCCGCTGGAGTTCTGCGCCTCGACCCTCTCGATCCTGCGCTCCAGCTCGCGGATGGACTGGGTGTACTGGTCGATCCGCTGGACGTCGGCGGGGCCGAGCTGGCGCTTGACCTGCGCCATCTCCCGGGCGATCCAGTCGAGGATGCTGCTGTTCTCCCGGCGCCGGTACGCCCGTTCCTCGGGCGTGCCGCCCGCGCCGAACAGCTTGTCGAACGCGGCGCGGGGGTCACGGATCATGGGGAGCGGCTCGGTGGGTGACGCCCAGCTCAGCGAATCCGTGTAAACGCAGGCGTAGCCATAGGCGCAGCCGCCCGCCTGGTCCACGTTCTCGATGCAGAGCTGCATGGACGGGATGGGCGTCTCCTGTCCGGAGCGCTGGGCGAAGAGCTGGTCCATCGAGGTGCCCTGGTAGACGTCCGAGCCCTCGGTGATCTTGGCGTGCGCCTGCGTGAGGAACGTGGCCGTGGAGCGGAAGTGGTCGCCTCCGATCTCGGCCGTCTGGAACGCCTCGGCCATGCGCACGTCCGTGTTGCTCACGATGGTGAGCCGGTCGCGGAACGGCTCCAGCGACGCCAGGGCCGTGGGCGACAGGTCGAAATCGCGCCCGATGGCCGCCGGGGACCACAGGTTCTGCGTCATGCCCCATTCGTTGGAGCCGGCGGCGCCGTGGACGTTCTCGATGGCAACCAGGCGGGGCTTGTCGATCGCCGCCCGCGCCTCGGCGCCGAGTCTGCCCGCCGGCATCATGGCATCGAGCCAAGGAAGGGCCACCGTCGCGCCCATGCCGCGCAGGAAGGTCCGTCGCGGTAGCGCCTTTCCCGTGATGAAGCTCATCGCTGCCTCCCGTCCTCTCGGGTCTGCCGTGCCTCTCCGGACCCGGCGGCCGTCGCGGCCGCCTCGGCCCGCTGCATGCGGAACTGATCGCTCTCCACGATGCCCAGCACGAACGCCGACATGCGGAATCCCTCGTCCTCGGCCCTGCGGGCCACGGCGCGCACGGCGGGCTTGTCGAGGGGCTCGATGCGCCGGCCGAGGGCGTACGCCATCAGGTTCTCGGTGAACGTGCGCACCAGGGGAACGGGCCGCCGCAGCAGGGCCCGGCGCAGGTCGGCCGGCGTCTCCACGGCGGTGCCGTCGTAGAACGTGCCGCGGGTGTCCAGCGGCACGCCGTTCTCCCGGACCCGCCACTTCCCCGTCACGTCGAAGTTGTCCAGGGCCAGGCCGATGGGGTCCATGAAGCGGTGGCACGAGTTGCAGGTGGGGCTCGCCGCGTGCATCTCCATGCGCTCGCGGGTGGTCAGCACGCGCCCCTCGCTCACCTCCTCCGTCTCCTCGAGGTCGGGCACCCCCGGCGGAGGCGGGGGCGGCGGCGTGCCCATGAGCACCTCCATGACCCACTTCCCGCGCAGCACCGGCGAGGTGCGGTTGGCGTGGGAGGTCAGGACCAGCACGCTGCCGTGTCCGAGGACGCCGGCGCGGCGGTCGTCGGGATACGACACCCTGCGGAAGTCGTCGCCGACCACGCCCGGAATGCCGTAGTGCCGCGCAAGCCGCTCGTCCACGAACGTGTAGTCGGCGGTGAGGAGGTCGAAGAAGCTGCCGTCCTCCTGGACCAGGTGGTGGAAGAACAGCTCGGTCTCCCGGCGCATGGCCTCGGCGAGCTGGAGGTCGTAGTCGGGATATTCCAGCGCGTCGGGGTGGATCTTCTCCAGGTCCTGGAGCCGGAGCCACTGGGCGGCGAAGCGCGTGGCCAGCGCCTCGGCGCGGGGGTCGGCCAGCATGCGGCGCGTCTGCCTGCGCAGCTCGTCCTCGTCGGAGAGGTCGCCCTCGCGGGCCAGCTCCAGCAGCTCCGCGTCGGGCGGCGCGCCCCACAGGAAGTAGGAGAGCCGCGACGCCAGGTCGGCGTCCGAGACCGGATAGCTGCGGCCCGGGCGGGCGCTCTCCGGGAACTCCTCGAAGCGGAAGATGAAGTGCGGGCTCGCCAGGATGGCGTTGAGCCCCGCCCGCACGCCGTTCTCGAAGCCACCCTCCGCCTCGCCCCGCTCGTAGAACGCCATGAGCGCGTCGATGTCGTCGGCGGCGAGAGGCCGCCGGTACGCCCGCGTCGCGAGCCGCGAGAGGATGTCGCGGGCGCAGGGGCGGGCTTCGTCGCGGGACACCGGCCGGCACGTGAAGATCCGACGGCGGGTCGGCGTCTCGGAGACGCCGGTCACGTCGGAGGGCCCGGTGACGAACAGCTCCCGCAGATGCGTCTCGGTGGTGATCCCGTACTCCTGGCCGATCTGCGTGTCGGCGATGGAGTGCTCCATGGGCTCGAAGTTGTCGTTCACCGGCCCCTCGAAGGTCCTCACGAAGGCCGCCGACACCCGGTGCGGCCCCGCCGCCACGCGGATGGGGCCGGTCCTGTAGGTGAGCCCGTCGGGGTCCGAGTCGGTGGACCAGCGATCGATGGGAAGGAGCGCGGCGCGGGCCCCGTCGATGGACAGCTCGATGCTCTCGTCGAAGGGAGCGGCCCGGCCGTAGTTCTCGCCGTCGGGGCTCGGCTGGAACTCCATGGAGAACACGTAGCTGCCGTCGGCCGGGAAGTGGTGCACCACGGAGATCCCTCCGCGGGTCCCCCGGGGCGCCCCGGGCACGCGCTCCCGCTGCGATGCCAGGCGCGGGACCTTCCAGGAGACCGTCGTCTCGCTCACGTCGGGGTAGCCGACCGCCAGCCGGCTGATCTCGGCCGCCGCCCCGAGGTAGGCGTCCAGGAGCGTCGGCGACGGCATCTGCACGTCGGCGATGTTGTCGAAGTTCGCGCTCTTGGTGTCCAGGGGCAGCCAGGCGCCGGCATCCACGTCCATGCCCAGCAGGTCGAAGACCGAGCGCTCGTACTCGGCGCGGTTCAGCCGCTGGAACACCCGGCGGCCGGGATCGGGCCGCTCGCGGGCGGCGGCGTCCAGGCGGTCCTCCAGCGTCTCCACCAGGCTCAGGAGGGTGTCGGGGCCCGGGCGGCGCGCGCCGGGCGGAGGCATCATCCCGGCCCGCAGCTTCACCACCATCCGCTCCGCCACGGGCGCCCTCTCGGGGGCCGTGGCCACGTCGAACGTCTCCAGGGAGAGGTTGCCCGTGAGGCGGCGGTCGTTGTGGCAGCCGACGCAGTATTCCTGGACCACGTCCGTGAGGTCGGCGGCGGAGGGTGGGCCGGCGGCGACGGTCGGGTGGGGGTCCCGATCGGCCGCGGGCGGGGCGACGACGGTCACGGCGCCGGCCACCACGAGCAGGGTGCCGGAAACCGCCGCGCTCGCGACGAGTCGCATCATGGCACCGTCTCCTTGGGGTGTTCCGCCGGGGCCAGGGTCCCTCGGCCGCCGGCGAGGCTGTGCAGGTGCATCGTGACGCTATGTGGAAGCCGGACGGGTCCGGACTGTCGTTTCGGGTCTTCGAAGGCTAGGTACGGCCCTGGCCGGTGGCAAGCCGGCGGAGCCGCCTCGAGAGCGTCGCCCGCGGGCTCCGGCGACACCCCGGCGGGGCTTTCGGGTTAGATTGAGGGACCCCGAGCCCCTCGCAGGAGTCCCCGCCATGACACGTTCCATGGCCGCCGCCATCCCAGGCTTGCTGATGGCCGCGTTCCTGGCCGTCCCCGCGGATGCCGCGGGGCAGACGCCCGCCGGCGGCCCGGGGCCCGTGTACCGGGTGCCGGTCACCGGAGTGGTGGAGCTGGGGCTCGCGCCGTTCATCGAGCGCAGCATCCGCGAGGCCGAGGCCGACGGGGCCGCCGCGGTGATCCTGGACATGGACACGCCCGGCGGGAGGGTCGACGCCGCCGAGCGCATCGCCGACGCCGTCAACGACGCCTCCGTCCCCGTCTATACCTTCGTGAACCGCCGGGCCTTCTCCGCCGGCGCGCTCATCGCGCTGGCCAGCCACGGGATCTACATGCGCTCCGGCTCGGTCATGGGCGCGGCGACGCCCGTCTCGGGCGCCGGCGAGACGGCGCCGGAGAAGATCGTCTCCGCCATGCGCAGCTCCATGCGCGCGCTGGCCGAGGCCCGGGGGCTGGACCCCCGGGTGGCCGAGGCCATGGTCGACGAGGACATCGCCATCGAAGGCGTGGTGGAGGAAGGAAAGCTCCTGACGCTCACCACCAGCGAGGCGGTGGCGCTGGGCTATGCCGTCGAGGCCGACGATTGGGACGCCCTCATGCGAGCCATCGGTGCCGCCGACGCCCCGGTGCGTGACATGGAGGTGAACTGGGCCGAGCGCCTGGTCCGCCTGGTGACGCACCC
>JAHWKH010000059.1 GCA_019347995.1 Gemmatimonadota bacterium
ATAGATGTCGCGCAGGGCCGGGTCCCGGGCCGCCCGGAGCGTGCTCAGCACTCCGTCGATGCCCCGGCGGCGGCCCTCGATGCGGTCGAGGTATCCCTCGCGCTCGAGGATCTGGAGCTTGCGGTCCAGGACGTCCACCGCGTCCTCCAGATAGCCCTGCAGCGCCGGCCGACCCTCCTTGCGGACCACCGTGTCGGGATCCTCTCCCGGCGGCAGCGTCACCACGGCCGGGCTGAGCCCCGCCGCCAGGAGGACGTCGCCCGCGCGGAACGTGGCCTCCAGCCCCGCCCGATCCGAATCGAACAGGAGGAACACCCGCTTCGTGTAGCGGCCCAGCAGCCGCGCCTGCTCCTCCGTCATGGAGGTGCCCAGCGGCGCGACCACGTTGTCGAATCCGGCGGCGGCCAGGGAGACCAGGTCCATGTATCCCTCCACCACCATGACCGCTCCCTCACGGCGGATGTTGTGGCGGGCCCACGAGAGCCCGTAGAGCACGTCCCCTTTGTGATAGACCGGAGTCTCGGGGGAGTTCAGGTACTTCGGCCCCTTGTCGCCCTTGCCCAGCACCCGGGCGCCGAACGCCACCACGCGGCCGCCCAGCTCCTCGATGGGGAAGACCACCCGGTGGCGGAAGCGGTCGTAGGGCTCGGGGGCCTTCTCGCTGGTGGAGAGGAGCCCCACCTCCATGAGCAGATCGTCGTCGAAGCCGTGCACGGCCGCGGCGTCGCGCAGCGCCCGCCAGTCGTCGGGGGCGTAGCCCAGCCCGAAGCGCTCGACGATCGCGTCGTCGACGCCGCGGCTCGTCAGGTAGTCGCGGGCGTCGCGGCCCTCCTCCGGGTCGGCGAGACGCTCGGCGTAGAAGGCGCGGGCGAAGGCGTTCACCTCGTAGAGGGGCCGGTTGGGATCGTCGCGCGCCTCGTCGCCCTGGCGGGTCTCGCGCAGCTCGATGCCCACCTTCCCCGCCACGTGGCGCACCGCCTCCACGAACTCCAGGCCGCCCTTCTTCATGAGGAAGGAGAAGACGTCGCCGGACGCGCCGCAGCCGAAGCAGTTGTAGAAACCCTTGGAGGGCACGACGTAGAAGCTGGGGGTGCGCTCCTCGTGGAAGGGGCAGCGCGCCTTGTAGTCCTTGCCGGACTTCTTGAGGGGCACGTAGTCGGAGATGACGTCCACGATGTCGGCGCGCAGCCGCACCTCCTCGACCTGGTCGTCGGGGATCATCCCACCCTCGCCACGGTGACGCCTGCGCCCCCTTCACCGGGCCGCCCCAGGCGGAACTCCTTCACCCGCCGGTCGATCTCCAGCAGCTCCTGGACCCGGGCGCGCACCGCCCCCGTGCCCTTCCCGTGGATGATGAGCAGGTCGCTCAGGCCACCCACGACGGCGGCGTCCAGCGCGCGGCCCAGCTCCAGCTCCACCTCCTCCACCCGATAACCGCGCAGGTCCACCTCGCTGCTCGGATCGGTCTCGGGCCCGCTCCATCCGCCGCGGTCGGCGGCGGAGCGCTCGTCCCGGGCGGCGCCGGCCGCGGCGGTGGCGCGGGTCCGGCGGGCGCCTTCCTCCTCCGCCCCCCCGCCCTGGTGCGGCACCGCCTCCAGGTCGGCGGCGGGAAGCTCCATGCGCAGCCCCCCCACCTCCACCACGGCCCGGCCCCCCTTCAGGCCGGCGACGACGCCCTTCTGGCCCCCGCCGGGCAGACGCACCCGCTGGCCCACCGCGAGCTCCGGCGCCTCGCCGGCCGCGGCGGCCTCCCCGGGCTTGCGCTCCTTCTGGCGCCGGGCCGCCTCCTCGACCCGCCGCCGCGCCCGGCGGCTCGCCTCGTCCACGTCGCCCTCGGCGTCGGCCGCCGACCTCACCTCCCGGATGGCGTCCTCCACCTCCTCGCGGGCGTCCATGAGGAGGCGGCGAGCCTCTTCGCGGGAGCGGCGCTCGGCCGTGCGCTCCTGCCGCCGCAGCTCGGCTTCCCGGTCCTGGAGCTCCTCGCGCAGGCGGGTCGCCTCGGTCCTCTCCCGGGCCAGGTCGGCGACCAGCGTCTCCGCCTCCTTCTCCTTGCGCTCCAGCGTCTCCAGGAGGTCCTCGACGGAGGCCTCGCCTTGCGACACGTGGCCCTCGGCCCGGTCCATCACGTCGGTGGGAAAGCCCAGGCGGCGCGCGATGGCGAGCCCGTAGCTGCGGCCGGGACGGCCCTTCACCAGCCGGTACGTAGGCTCCATGCGGTCGGGATCGAACTGGAGCGAGGCGTTGACGACCCCGCTGCCGTCCGTATCCAGCGTCTTGAGCTGGCCCAGGTGGGACGTGACGACCGACAGCGCGCCCCGCTCCACCAGCGTCTCCAGGATGGCCCGGGCGAGGGCGGCCCCCTCCATGGGATCGGTGCCCGTCCCCATCTCGTCGATGAGCACCAGGCTCGTGCCGTCGGCCTCGGCGACGATCTCCTTGAGGTTCTCCAGGTGCGCCGAGAAGGTGGAGAGGCTCTCGGCGATGGACTGCTCGTCGCCGATGTCGGCGAAGATGCCGCCGAAGACGGGCAGTCGTGTCCCCGCGCGCACGGGGGGGATGAATCCACTCTGGGCCAGCGCGGCCGCGAGCCCCAGCGCCTTGAGGAAGACGCTCTTCCCGCCGGTGTTGGGCCCGGACACCACCATGGCGCGCTCGCCGGGCTCGAGGCGCAGGTCGAAGGGCACCACGTCCTCCTGCTTGGCCAGGAGGAGGGGGTGGCGCCCCCCCACCACCTCGAGCGCCCCGGACCCGGGGGCGAGGAGCTCGGGCTTCGTGGCGCGCCACTCCGTGGCCATGCGCGCCCGGGCGTGGAGGCTGTCGAAGTCCACCAGGGCCTCCTGCGAGCCGGTCAGCGCGTCGGCCTCGGGCGCCAGCCGGCCGGTGAGCTCGCGCAGGATCCGCTGGATCTCGCGCTGCTCGTCGCGCTCCAGGTCGCGCAGCTCGTTCATGAGCCGGATGGCGATGGGCGGCTCCACGAAGACGGTGGCGCCGGTGCCCGACTCGTCGTGGACGAAGCCGCCCACCTCCCCCTTCCCCTCCCTGCGCACCGGGATGACGTAGCGCCCCTCCCGGATGGTGACCGAGGCGTCGCCCACCTGGACGCGCTCGGGCAGGGTGCGCATGTACGACTCGAGCTTCTGCACGATGCGGGAGTGGGCGCGCTTGAGCTCACCGCGAATGCGCTTGAGCTCCCGGCTGGCGGTGTCCAGCACCGAGCCGTCGGCCTCGACGGTGCGGACGATCGCCTCCTCCAGCTCCGGATGCTCGTGGAGGCGCTCGCGGAGGGAGCCGAGGGCCGGGTGGTCGCCGGCGCGGCCGTCCAGCTCCCGCCCCAGCTCGCGGCCCGACGCCAGCAGGACGCCCAGGCGGTGGACCTCCACCGGCTCCAGGAAGCTCCCCTTCACCGCCAGGCGGCGGAGGGTGGCCCGGGCGTCGGGGATGGTCGGCGGGCCCCATCCCGCCTTCTCCTGGAGGAACGCCATCGTCTGGGCCACCCGCTCCAGCTCCCGGCGCAGCGCCTCGGGGTCGGTGCCCGGCTCCCGCGCGAGGACCGCCTCGCGGCCCGGCTCGCTGGCCGCGCGGCCCGCCACGAGGGCCAGCACGCGGGGCAGCTCCAGGACCTCGAGGGCGTGGCGGTTCACGGCCGGTGCCCCTCCCGGTTCGACGCGGGCGTCGTCACCTCGCTCCGAGCTCCTCGCGCACGATCCGGTTCGCCTCCTTCCCGTCGAAGCGTCCCTTGAGGCGGGGCATGACCCGGCCCATGACCGCACCCATGTCGGTGGCTCCGTCGGCGATGGCCTCGCGCACCAGGGCCCGGACCTCGTCCTCCGCGAGCGGCTCGGGCATGTACTCCTGGAGCACGACGGCCTCGGACTCCTCCTTGGCCGCCAGCTCCTCGCGGCCGCCGCTCCTCATCTGGTCCGCCGCCTCGCGCCGCTGCTTGACCGCCCGGGTCAGGACGTCCAGGACGTCCTCGTCGCCGGCCTCCCTGCCCTGGTCGATCTCGCGGTTGCGGATCTCGGAGATCGTGGTGCCGAGGATGAGGGTGCGCTGCCGGTCCCGCTCTTTCCGGGCCCGGTTCAGATCCGCCTGGAGGCGGGATTTAAGCTCGCTGCTCACGGGGGTCTCGTCGGGTCGGGGGTCCCCTGGTGGCGGACGCGGGACCTACGGGGGGCAGGCCGCCGTCCACCGTCGAAAGATAACCTCAGCCGGGCGGCCAGGAGAGGTCGCGGCCGCCCAAGAGGTGCATGTGGACGTGGAACACGGTCTGGCCGGCGCCCCGCCCGCAGTTCACCACCACGCGCCAGCCGTCGTCGGCCACGCCCTCCTCCCTCGCCAGGTCCCGCGCCAGGAGGTGCATGTCGCCCAGCAGCTCGCGGTGCTCGTCGCGAAGCTCGTTGAGCGAAGGGATGTGCTCCACCGGGATGACGAGCAGGTGGGTCGGCGCCTTGGGATCGATGTCACGGAACGCCACCAGGCGTCCGTCCTCGTAGACCACGTCGGCGTCCAGCTCCCCCGCGGCGATCCTGCAGAAGAGACAATCGGAGTCGGTCACGGCTCCTCCGGGACGATCCTGCGGAAGAGGGTCGGGGCGGAAGGCTTCGCGGCGGGATACCCCTGTCCGGGGGTGGGGGGTTCCGGCGCGTTCCGCCATGGGAGCGCGCCGGAAGGCCAGGTAGGCTGGGACATCGCGCTGTGGCCGCACCATCGACCCCGACCAGGAGGAACCATGGAGAGCCTCGCCCACCGCACCGCGCTCGCCCTGTCGCGCCACCCGTCTCCCGCCGTTCCCTTCGGGGAGGCCGTCCGGCTGGCGCGCGCGACGGGGATGCCCGTCACGGAGGCGGTGCTCCTGCGCAGCCTCCGCGCCGAGCCCGAGCTCTTCCGGGTCCTGGCGCCCTGGCGTGAGCCGTGGGCCACGTCGCCCGCCGAGCCGTGGCTCGTGCCCCTCCAGGGAGACGACCGGGACAGCACGGCGCCGGCCAGCCTGCGCCGGCTGCGCACGTCCCTGGTCTGGCTCGGGCGCACGGTGGACGACCGATCGAAGTCCGCCATGGCACGCTGGTTCTCGCTGGTGCGCGAGGCGGAGAGGGTCCGCAGGGCGGCCGGGTGAGCCCGGACGCGGGAGAGGGTCCGCAGAACGGCCGGGTGAGCCCGGACCAGGAGAGGGTCCGCAGAACGGCCGGGTGAGCCCGGACGCGGCGATCAGCCGGCGCGGCGGAAGCGTCCGGATCGCCACTCGCCGTCGGCGTCCACGGCCTCCTGGGTCCACCCCGCCGCGGCCGCCTCGGCGGCGAAGCCCTCCCATTCCCCGGCCAGGATGCCGCCGAGGACGAGCCAGCCTCCCGGACGGACCGTGTCCGCGAACGCCCCCAGGAGGGGTCGCAGCACGCCGCTCTCGATGTTGGCCATCAGGCCGTCCACCGGCCCGCGAAGGGGGAGGTCCTCCGCCGTGGCCCACGTCTCCTCGACACTCACCCGATCGGCGACCCCGTTGCGCTCCACGTTCTCGAGGGCCGCGGGGACGGCCAGGGCGTCGCCCTCCATCGCCGTGACCTCGCTCGCTCCCAGCAGCGCCGCCGCCACGGCCAGGATCGCGGAGCCGGCCCCCACGTCCAGCAGGCGCTCCCCGGACGCGACCGTGCCGTCCATCAGCCGCAGGCACCCGCGGGTCGTGCCGTGCTCGGCGGTGCCGAAGGCCATGCCGGGGTCGACGGTCACCACCAGGTCGCCGTCGCGACGCTCGGGCTCGCACCAGGAGGGCGTCACCACGAGCCTGTCCGTGATGCGCCGGGGGGCGAGGCCGCGCTTCCACGTCTCGGCCCAGTCCTCCTGCTCCTGCCAGGTCAGGCGCACGTCGAGGCCGGCGAGGCCCGTGAGGGCGCGCAGGCGGGCCTCCAGGGCCTCCACCGAGACCTGTCCGGCCGGCGGCTCGGGCAGGTGGGTGACGGCGCGTCCCTCCCGCTCCTCCACGGCGCGGCCCCCGAGGAGCAGGAGGCCCTCGGTGACGAGCCCGTCGTCGTCCGGCGGCACGGCCACGCTCACGACGAGCCAGCGGCCGGGGACGGCGCTCAAGCGCCGAACGCCTCCTTCACGCGCGACCAGAAGCCCCGACGGCCGCGGTCCACCCGCTCGGGCGCCGGGTCCTCGATGGCGCGCAGGCGCCGGAACAGCTCCTCCTGCTCGCCCGTGAGGTGGTCGGGTGTCCATACGGTGATGCGCACCAGGAGGTCGCCTCGGGCTCCACCCTCCAGGTGGGGCAGGCCCTCCCCGCGCAGGCGGAGCGTCTGACCGCTCTGGGTGCCCGGAGGCACCGTGAGGCGGGCCGTGCCGGTCACGGTGGGCACGGCCACCTCGTCTCCGAGCACCGCCTGTGAGATCGTCACCGGGAGCTCGTGGAGGAGGTCGCCGTCCTGGCGGACGAAGCGCTCGTCGTCCTCGACCTCGAGCAGGACCACGAGGTCGCCCCGGGGACCGCCCCGGGGTCCAGCGTTCCCCTGCCCGCGCAGCGTGATGAAGTTCTCCGACGTGACGCCCGGCGGGACCGCCACCGGCACCTCGCGCTCGCCGCGCACACGACCCTCCCCGTGGCAGCGCGTGCAGGGCTTCTCCACGATGCGCCCCTCGCCCCGGCAGCGGCGGCACGGCTGCACGCTCACGAGCTGGCCGAAGACGGAGCGCTGCACCAGCCTCTCCTCGCCCGACCCCCCGCACGAGGGGCAGGGCTCCGGCGTCGTGCCGGGCTCGGCGCCCGCCCCCTCGCAGCGGTCGCACACGTCGAGGAGCGCCACCTGGAGGGTCTTCTCCACGCCGGTAGCCACCTCCTGGAGCGTGAGGTGGAGGCGCACGCGCGCCGGCTGCCCACGGGTCGGGCCCGCCCGGCTGCCGGGCCCTCCGGTGCGGCGCTGCCCGAAGATGTCGCCGAATCCGGAGAAGCCCCCGAAATCGCGCATGAAGATGTCGATGGCGTCGGAGAAGTCGAACCCGCCGGCTCCGAAGCCGCCCGGTCCTCCCTTGACCCCCGCCTCGCCATAGCGGTCGTACGTCGCCCGCTTGTCGGGGTCGCGCAGGACCTCGTAGGCCTGCGTGATCTCCTTGAAGCGCTCCTCCGACTCCTTGGAGCCGTCGTTGCGGTCGGGGTGGAATTCCAGCGCCAGCTTCCTGTACGCCTTCTTGATCTCCTCGCCATCGGCATCGCGGCTCACGCCGAGGAGCTGATAATAGTCGGCCATCGTGTCCCTGTTCACGTCCCGTTACGTCCCGTTTACGACCTGAGCATGCGGTTGACCAGCGTGGACGTGTAGTCCACGATGGCGATCACCTTCTCGTAGGGCATGCGGGTGGGACCGATGACGCCGATGACGCCCTTGAGTCCTCCCACCCGGTATTCCGCGGTGACCAGCGTGAAATCGCTGAGCTCCTCGGTTCCGTGCTCGCCACCGATGGTGATCTGGAGCCCCCCGGGGTGCTCCCTGCTGCCCAGGACGTGGGCCAGGAAGTCACGCTGCTCGGTGAGCTCGAGGAGACCCTTCAGCCGCTCTCCCGTCGTGAACTCGGGCTGCGCGGCCAGCACGCTGGTCTGCCCCAGGTGGATCTCGCTGCCGTCCAGGGCCGACCAGTCGAACAGCTCGACGCCGGACTGCATGAAGATGTTGAGGAGCTCCTCCGCCGCCGGATCCTCGTCGGCCAGGGTGTCCCGCAGACGCTCGGCGAGGGTGCGCCGGATCTCACCCAGGGTCAGGCCCGCCAGGCGCTCGTTGAGCAGCACCGCCAGGGTGACGAGGGTGTCCTGGGGCACCTCGCTGAGCAGGTCCACGTACACGGTGCGGGCGAGGCCGCCCCGGATGGTGGCCACCATGAGCACCTTGTCAGCGGACACCTTGATGAGGTCCAGCTTCTCCAGCGTCGCCTGCTCCAGCCGCGGGGCGACGGCCACGCCCAGCTCGCTGGAGAGGACGCTGAGCGCGCGGGTCGCGCGACGCACGAGCCGCTCCACGGCCGAGGCGCCCGCCTCGTCGAGCTCACGCAAGAGCGCTTCCTGCTCCAGGTTGGTGAGGTGGGCCGGCTGGATCAGCTTGTCCACGAAGAAGCGGTACGCCAGGTCCGTGGGGATCCTGCCGGCGGAGGTGTGGGGGTGGAAGAGATACCCTTTGTCCTCCAGGTCGCTCATGGTGTTGCGGATCGTGGCCGGCGACACCCCCAGCTCGTGGCGCCGCGACACGGTGCGGCTGCCCGCGGGCTCGGCCGTGTCCACGTAGGTGCGCACGACGGCTTCCAGGACCCGGCGCTCCCGGTCCGTGAGCTCGTCTCCCGCCTGCAGCAGCGGTTCAGGAATGTCGTCGCGATCGTCGGCCATGTCAGCGCTCTCGAGCGGCGAGTGCCAGCCGCCTTGCACAAAGAATCCCGTGCGTCGGCACGGGGTGGGTTTCGAAGGACGTGGGGTGCGCATCAAGCCGCGGACAGATCCCCCTCGAGGTCCACCGCGAGGCGGTCCAGCAGGAGCCAGCCTTCCGCCGTGAGGCGCAGGCGGCCGCCCTCGACCCGGGCCAATCCGGACGCTTCCCATCCACGGGCCCTGCGCCGCGCGCCTTCCGTCAGCGTCTCGAGCGCGAGGCCTTCGCGGGTACGTAGCCCGAGCCATACACGCTCCATGCGCAGCTGGTCCGGGTCGAGGATCTCCTCCTCCGCCCTGGGGCTCCGTCCCGCCGCGGCCTCTCTACGGTATACCTCCCAGTCCCGGAGGTTCCAGCGCCGGAGGGGGTGGCGGTAGCTGTGGGCGGCGTTTCCCAGCCCGAGATACGGCTCACCCCCCCAGTACACCGCGTTGTGACGGGAGGCGTGCCCCGGGAGCGCGAAGTTGGAGACCTCGTAGTGCTGGTAGCCCGCCGAGGCGAGACGCTCGGCCGCCCGCAGGAACTCGTCGCGGTAGCGCCCTTCGTCGACGGGCTGCGTGCGCCCCTCGGCCGCCGCACGACCCAGCGCCGTCCCCGGCTCGATGGTGAGGCCGTAGAGGCTCAGGTGGGGCGCCTCCAGCGCCAGCGCCCGGTCGAGGTCGGCGTCCCAGTCCCGCGTCACCTCGTCGGGCAGGCCGAAGATCAGGTCCACGCTGAGCTCGGTGATCCCGGCACCTCGTGCGGTGGCCACCGCGCGGGCACCTCCCTCCGGGCCGTGGAGACGGCCCATCCAGCGCAGCACGTCGTGATCGAAGCTCTGCACGCCGAGGCTGAGGCGGTTCACCCCGGCACGGCGCCACGCCGCCGCCAGCTCGGCCGTGAGGCTCTCCGGGTTGGCCTCCGCGGTCCACTCCAGCTCGGGTCCGGCCAGACGGTGGGCTCCCAGGACGGCGGCCAGCCCCTCCATGGCGGCGGGCCCAAGCAGGGAGGGCGTGCCCCCACCCACGTAGAGCGTCGCGAGCCGCTCGGCCAGGGCGAAGGTCCCCTCGGCCTCGACCACGCGCATGAAGGCGCGAGGCTCGGAATCGCCACCAACCGACAACCTCTCCTGCCGGTTCCGCCCGCTGGTTGCCGCCTCGCGCGACCAGGAGAACGCCGACGCCTTGCCCCAGCGCGCGCCGGACGTCGGCGGCAGCGGAGCGGCTGGCTGCGCCTCCTGCCGCTGCAGCGGAGGCGACGTCACGGGGACGGCGGCGAACATGCGCGCCAGGTCGTGGTAGCGGATCATCGGTCCCAGGCTCCGGGGATCGGCGGCACGTAGACGAAGGTGCCGGGCGGGTAGAGCTCCCTCGGCAGATCGGGCCAGGCGCCTTCTTCCTCGGTGCGCAGAAGCTCGGCGTCCGGCACCGGCGACGGGACGCGCATCAGGAGGAAGGTGTGAATGATGCGGTCCTCGTAGGGCCGGCCGCCCGGA
>JAHWKH010000005.1 GCA_019347995.1 Gemmatimonadota bacterium
CCGGGGGGGCCGGCCCGGTGCCCGGGTCCTGGGGCCTATGCCCCCCCGCGCCCGCCCCCCCTACCAGCCGGCCCGCCCCCCCCGGGCGACTCCGGCACGTGGGGTGGCGCGGACGCCCCGTTCCGCACCGAGGGGGCCGATGCGCGGAGGCGGGCACCACGCGAAGCGTGGTCGCTCCCGAATGCCACGGGACTTCCGCGCCACACCACCAAAACCCTTCCGATTCCACGACGAGGCATGCCCATGAGCGCTGACCTCGCCGGGTCCACGTCCCCGACGGCCGCGCCGGAGGTGGACTTCCCGACGTTCCTGGAGAAGGTCATCGGCGGCTCCGACCTCACGGCCGGAGAGGCCGAGGCGGCGTTCGGCCGCTTCATGGACGGCTCGGCCGGGGCGGCGGCCATGGCGGGACTCCTGATCGCGCTCCGGTGCAAGGGCATCGCCCCCTCGGAAGTGGCGGGAGGCGTACGTGCCCTGCGCTCCGCCATGGTGCCGGTGACCAGCGAGGATCCCGACGTGCTGGTGGACACGTGCGGGACCGGCGGTGGCACCGTGACCACCTTCAACATCTCCACGGCCGCCGCTCTGGTGGCCGCGGGCGCCGGGGTGCGCGTGGCGAAGCACGGCAACCGCTCCTTCACGTCGAGGAGCGGCAGCGCCGACGTCCTGGAGGCGCTGGGCGTGCGCATCGACCTGGCGCCGGAGCGCATGGCGGAGATCCTGGCCGAGGCGGGCGTCGTCTTCATGTTCGCGCCCCTCCTCCACCCGGCCATGCGCCACGTAGGACCGGTGCGCCGGGAGCTCGGCGTGACCACGGTGATGAACGTGCTGGGGCCCCTCACGAACCCGGCCGGCGCCCGCCGCCAGGTGGTGGGGGTGGCCGATCCGGCGCTCCTCGGGCTGATCTCGCGGGCGCTCCAGGAGCTGGGACACGCCCGGGCCCTGGTGGTGCACGGTGCCCCGGGGATGGACGAGCTCAGTCCCACCGGACCCACGCGGGTGGCGGAGCTGCGAGCTGGGTCGGTGACGGAGTGGCAGGTGAGCCCCGAAGCGCTGGGCCTGGAGCCGCATCCGCTCGAAGACCTGGCCGGCGGCAGCCCGGAGGAGAACGCGGCCCTGATCCTGAGCGTGCTGGAGGGTCGCGTACGCCACGGCGCCCGCACGGCCATGCTCCTCAACGCGGGCGCCGCCATCTACGTAGCGGACCGGGTGGCGTCGCTGGAAGAGGGGGTGCGCGTCGCCGGCGAATCCCTCGATTCGGGCGCCGCCCGCGAGACGCTGGAGCGCCTCAAGGAAGCATCGGGGCGGTAGGAGCGGCCCGTCCCGCTTCAGTGCACCGTCTTCGTCGCCACCGGCTGGGGCCGCGTCGCGCGCACCACCGCTCGCAGGAGCCACGGCCCCGCCACCACTATCTCCGCCGTCTTCCGCGTCAGTTTCCCCACCGCGAACGTCGTGCGCATCGATCCTCGCCGGTCTCTGGATTCAGTACTTGCGGATGACGCCCACCACGATGCCCTGGATCCGCACGTCGGCGGCGTCCACGACGATGGGCTGCATGGCGACGTTGGCAGGCTGCAGTCGGACCTTCCCGCCCGGCTCCCGGTAGAGCTTCTTGACCGTCGCCGAGTCGCCGCCCACGAGGGCCACGACCATCTGACCGTTCTCGGCCGAGTCCTGGGCGCTCACCACGATGTAGTCGCCGTCGCGGATCTGCTCCTCGATCATGGAGTCGCCCTCGACGCGCAGGACGTAGTTGTCGCGACCCCGGCGCACCATGTCGGGAGGGACCGCCAGGTGCTCGTTGTCCTGGACGGCCTCGATGGGAAGGCCGGCGGCCACGGAGCCCATGAGGGGCAGCTCCACGGCTTCGGGTCCGCGATCGTGACGGACCAGCTCGATGGACCGACTCTCGTTGTAGGACTTCCGTATGTACCCCTTGCGCTCCAGATTCGACAGGTGCTCGTGCACCGTCGCCAGGGAGGAGTAGCCGAAGTGTCCGGCGATCTCTTCGAAGCTGGGGGCGTAGCCGTTCTCCTGGATGAACGTCTCGATGTGGTCCAGGATCTCTTTCTGTCGTTTCGTGAGCGGCATCCCGGTCTCCTCCAGAGTTCAGGATCGGTGGCCCCCGCCTCGAGGACGTGCGGGCGATCCGCCCTGAGGCGGAGGCACCCGAACAGGAACCGAATCAAGGATACCCGAACGTTGCCCGAAACGCAAGCGCCGCATGGAAGGGAGGATATCCTCACCCGCATCGTGGCCACGAAGCGCCGGGAGCTGGCGGCGCTGGAGGGCCGCCGCGACCAGGTGGAGCGGGCGCTGGACAGGGCCCCGCCGACCCGCGACTTCGAGGGCGCGCTGCGCGCGGGCCGCACCGTGGCCGTGATGGCCGAGGTCAAGCGGCGCTCGCCCGGAGCCGGGCAGATCCGGCCCGGCCTGGAGCCGGCCGCCGTCGCGTCCGGGTACGCGTCGTCGGGGGCCGCGGCCATCAGCGTGCTCACCGACATGGACTATTTCGGCGGCAGCCTCGACGATCTGCGGGCCGTCCGCGACGCGGCGCCGGTACCCGTCCTCCGCAAGGACTTCACGCTCGACGCCCTGCAGGTGACCGAGGCCCGCGGCGCCGGCGCGGACGCGGTGCTCCTCATCGCCCGCATCCTCGACGACGCGGCGCTGGTGGCGCTTCGCGAGGCCGCCGAGGCCCTGGGGATGGCGGCGCTCGTGGAGGTGCACGACGGCGAGGAGATGGCCCGCGCCGCGGACTCGGGCGCCCGCATCGTTGGTATCAACAACCGGGACCTTCGCACGTTCCGCACGCGCCTGGAGGTGACGCTGGAGCTCCTGGACGCCGCGCCGGTCGGCGTCCTCGTCGTGTCGGAGAGCGGGATCCGCACCCCTGCGGACGTGGAGAGGCTGGGCGCCGCCGGGGTCGATGCCGTGCTGGTGGGCGAGTCCCTGCTGCGGCAGGAGGATCCCGCGGCGGGGGCGGCCGCACTGGTGGGCCGGCCCCGGCGGGATCGACGATGACGGATCGGGCCGGCGGCCGACCGGTGGACGTGAAGATCTGCGGCCTCACCCGGATCGAGGACGCGGAGGTCGCGGCGGCGTCGGGCGCGGTCTACGGGGGCGCCATCCTCTCGCCGGGGTTCGCCCGCAGCGTGGATCCGGCGCGCGCCCGCGCGCTGCGCCTGGACGGGGGAGTCCGGCTCGTCGGCGTCGTGGTGGACGAGACTCCCGCCGAGGCGGCGCGCCTGGGGCGGGAGGCCGGCGCCGATGTGCTCCAGCTCCACGGTGACGAGCCGCCGGCGGCCCTGCGGTCGCTGCGGGACGCCGGGCCGTGGCGGCTGTGGAAGGCGGTGCGTCCCCGGCACGCCGCCGACATCCTCTCGGCGGCGGAGCGCTACGGGGAGCTGGCCGACGCGCTCCTGGTGGACGGCTGGCATCCCGGACGGGGCGGGGGTGTGGGCGTCCGCTTCCCCTGGGCGCTTCTCGAGGAGGTGCGGCGGAGCCTTCCCCCCGGCCTGGAGGTGGTGGCGGCGGGGGGCCTGACGCCGTACAACGTGGAGGTCGCGGTCGCCCGCCTGCGTCCCGACGTGGTGGACGTGAGCTCGGGCGTCGAGTCCCGCCCAGGCGAGAAGGACCCCGAGTTGGTGGAGGCGTTCGTGGCGGCCGTGCGGCGCGCGGCGGCGGGCGCGACGATGGACCCGGATCGAGGCGGAGAAGGATCATGACGACACGCACCACCCCCACCAAGGGCCGCTTCGGCCGCTTCGGCGGACGCTACGTGCCCGAGACCCTGATCGCGGCCCTGGAGGAGCTGGAGGCGTTCTACGAGGAGGCGCGAGGCGACGCCTCGTTCCAGGACGAGCTGGCGGCGCTCCTGCGCGACTTCGTGGGCCGTCCCACGCCGCTGTACCGGGCGCGGCGGCTGGAGGAGGCGGCCGGTGCCGGGCCGGTGTACCTCAAGCGGGAAGACCTGAACCACACCGGGGCGCACAAGATCAACAACACCATGGGGCAGGCCCTCCTGGCACGCCGCATGGGCAAGCGCCGCATCATCGCCGAGACCGGGGCGGGGCAGCACGGCGTCGCCACCGCCACGGCCTGCGCGCTCTTCGACCTGGACTGCGTCGTGTACATGGGCGAGGAGGACGTCGAGCGGCAGGCCCTGAACGTCTACCGGATGGAGCTGCTCGGCGCGGAGGTGCGCCCGGTCGGCTCGGGGACGCGCACGCTGAAGGACGCGACCAACGAGGCGATCCGCGACTGGGTGACCCACGTGGGGAACACCCACTACATCATCGGATCCGTGGTGGGGCCGGACCCCTTTCCCCGGATGGTGCGCGACTTCCAGGCCGTCATCGGCGTGGAGGCGCGGGAGCAGATGGAGACGGTGGAAGGCCGCCTGCCGGCGGCGGTGGTGGCCTGTGTCGGAGGGGGCTCGAACGCCATGGGAGCCTTCCACGCCTTCGTCGGCGACGCCGACGTGGAGCTCGTGGGCGTCGAGGCCGCCGGCGAAGGCCTCGACGGGCGTCACGGGGCATCGATCACCGCGGGGGAGCCGGGGATCCTGCACGGAGCACGGAGCCTCCTTCTGCAGGACGACGACGGGCTCGTGTCCGTGCGCTTCGACGGGACCGACCGCAAGGAGCACCTCCAGGTGACGGGCCTCACGCCGGCCGGCGCGGACGAGCCGCTGGACGCGGACCTCATCCTCATGGCGCCCACGGGCGACCAGGCACTGGCGCAGGTCGAGCACCACCTCTTCACGGTGACCGTGCCGCGGGTGGGCGGCGAGGCCCCCACCATCTCGGTGGCGAACCCCGACGACGCGCCCTTCCCCGCCCGCAGGCTGACGGTCGTGGGCGGCGAGTTCCCCGCCTGGAGCGCCGACGGCCGCAAGGTCCACTACTCCCTGGGCAACGCCCACCTGGTCTACGACCTGGACGCCGCCGAGGCCCACGAGGACAGCGTGGAGGCGGCCCGCCGCGTCGCCGGCGCGCCCGCGGATACGGCCGACGCGGAGGAGGACGAGGACGAGGATCGCTACGAGGCGACCGAGACACGGATCCTCATCGAGGCCTCCCGGGACATCCCCTCCGGCACGGCCGTGCTGCGGGGCGCCCGCGTGGTGACGATGCGCGGCGACGAGGTGCTCGAGGACGGCGAGGTGGTGGTGCGCGACAACCGCATCGTCGCGGTGGGCGCGCGCGGCACCGTGGCCGTCCCCGAAGAGGCCCGAGTGATCGACGTTTCGGGCCACACCATCGTGCCCGGGTTCGTGGACACCCACGCCCACATGTGGCCCGCCTGGGGCGTGCACCGGACCGACCAGTGGATCTACCTGGCCAACCTGGCCTACGGCGTGACCACCACCCGCGACCCCCAGACCTCGACCACCGACGTGCTCTCCTACGCCGACCTGGTACGGGCGGGCGAGCTGGTGGGGCCGCGCATCTACTCCACCGGCCCCGGCGTCTTCTGGCAGGAGAGCGTGCGGTCGCTCGATCACGCCCGGGACGTGCTCAGGCGCTACAGCGACTACTACGACACCAAGACCATCAAGATGTACGTGGCCGGCAACCGCAAGCAGCGCCAGTGGATCATCCAGGCGGCCCGCGAGGCGGGCATCATGCCCACCACGGAAGGCTCGCTCAACTTCAAGCAGAACATCACCGAGACGGTGGACGGCTATCCCGGGCTGGAGCACTCCCTGCCCATCTACCCGCTCTACGACGACGTGGTGAAGCTGTTCGCCGAATCCGGGCGCACGTATACGCCGACGCTGCTGGTGTCGTACGGCGGGCCGTGGGCGGAGAACTGGTTCTTCCAGACCGAGGACGTCTACGGCGACCCGAAGCTGCGGCGCTTCACCCCCATCGACGAGCTGGCCAGCATGACGCGCCGCCGGGGCCAGTGGTTCACCCGGGAGGAGCACGTCTTCGACGACCACGCCCGCTTCGTGGCCGACCTCGTGGCGGCGGGCGGCAAGGCCGGCGTGGGCAGCCACGGCCAGCTCCAGGGTCTCGGGTACCACTGGGAGCTGTGGGCCATGCAGTCGGGCGGCCTCCCGGAGCACGACGCGCTGCGCGCCGCCACCACGTGGGGCGCCTGGTCCATCGGCCACGGCCGCGACCTGGGCTCGGTCGAGCCCGGCAAGCTGGCGGACCTGGTCGTCCTGGACGCGAACCCGCTGGACGACATCCGCAACTCGGATGACATCGTCTTCGTGATGAAGAACGGCCGCCTCTACGAAGGCGACACCCTGACGGAGACCTACCCCCGCGAGCGCTCCCTCGCGCCCCTGTGGTGGTGGGACCGCTCGCCCGTGCCGGGGGAGCTGCCGGGGGTGCCGGGCGCCGTCCCCGGGGGTTAGGCGACCGGGACTACTCCTGCACCGCAGAGGCGCGGAGAATCGCGGAGAACCGCGGAGGGCGCGAAGCACCGGGGGACGCATCTCGGGGGTCCGCGGCGGCGCCGCGACCCGCCCGACGGTCCAGCTCCTCGCCCACGACCAGGGGGCCGCAGTTCTCTGCGCCCCTCCGCGCCCCCTCTGTGCCTCCGCGGTGCGGGAGTAGTTCGCCCTACCCCCCCACGAGCCCCACCCGCATCACCGAGCGCACCCGCACGTCCAGGGGCGTCGACGCGACGGCCACGCTCATGGTGCCGGACAGGTCGGAGCGCTGCTCCAGGGCGTGGAGCGCCCCACGGCCGCGGTCCCACAGGAAGAAGCCCTCCACCGGGCCCTCCACCTCCTGTCCGAAGGCCATGCCCCCGGCCTCGCCGGCGCTGGAGCGCTCGTCGCGTCCCCGGAAGCGCACCAGGAGGTACGGCAGGCCCGCCACCAGCGTGTCGCCGGCCACGACGTAGGTGAGGGCCACGACCGCGCTCACCTCGCCGGCGCCCTCGTCGGTGCTGTAGCGGATCGTGTCGGACCAGGCCTCCCCCGGTGACACGGTCCTCCCGGGGAGCCGTGGGAAGAGGTGGTGGACGAGCGGCGCCGTGCTGAACAGCTCTCCCGCCGGGCCCCCCGCCGAGGGGGCGCGGACCAGCTCCGCCTCCCCCCGCGGACCCAGCGTGAAGACGGCCGGGCCCGCCACGTCGCTCTCGTCGGCGCGGCGGGCCCCCGTGAGGGGGTTGTCCAGCCTCGCGTCCAGGTCCCGCAGGTCCGCGGTGACGCGCAAGCCTTCCGCGGCCGGTTCGAAGTCCAGGGCCCAGGTCGCGGCGCTGGCGGCGGCCACCGGGAAGGTCCGGCCCCCGGCGGTGACCTCGATGGTGGTCGAATCGGCCTGGACGTAGAGCAGGGGTCCCATCGCGCTCGGCACCCGGTACGCGAGGGGGGGCGGGAGAGGGGGCGTCGCGGGCGCGCCGGCGCAGGCGTCCAGCGCGGGCAGGAGAAGGAGAAGGAGGCAGGCGCGGGCGGGCCGGTTCATGGGGGCTCCTCGAGGGGTCGCTGCCGAAGCGGTCCGGACGGTCCGGCGCGGCCACCGCCGGGGACGCGTAAGGTGCCGGAGACGGGGCGGCGGCTACCACCCCGTCTCTTGGCCCCCTCCCGCGCTCCGCGTTATCCTGAGGACGAAGCGCTCATCAGGCCACCACCCGAAGCGACGAGACACCATGGGTTTCCGGACGAACCCCGACCGCATCCTCGACAACATCGACCGCGCCCGCAGCCGGGAGTCGGACGCGCCACGGTCCGGCACCGACCGGCAGGCCACCGTGCGGGAGCTGGACAGCGTCGTCCCGGACGTGGACGCCACGAACCCGGAGCGCATGAAGCGCCTCTTCCGGATCGTCGAGCAGGCGTACACCAAGGTGGCCCAGAGCCAGGAGCTCGGGCCCCTGGCGGCGCGCTTCCAGGCCGTGGGCGACATCCACCACCACCACGCCCACGGCGACGTGAGCGTGGCCTTCGCGTGGCTCGACTCGGAGCGTCACGACGACATCGGCCTCTCCCCGTTCGAGATCACCGCCGATGCGGTGGCCGACGCCAAGAAGGAGACGCGCACGTCGCGACCCGACGTGAACGCCATGAAGGTGCTGCGCCACGAGCTCCGGGAGGGCGTCCGCGGCGCCTACAGGAAGATCGAGCCCCGGCTCCGCGATGCCCTGCGGGAGCGGGCCGACATGGGCCACGTGGCCGTGACGGTGACCGTGGACCTGCGGCCGGCGGGGCTGGGGCCGGGCAAGGACCTGCTGGCTTCGGCGGCCGAGGCCGAGGAGGACTAGCCATGGGGCCCCGGCGGGAGGCCGTGAGCGGAGGGGTGGCCGCACTCGCCCGCCTCGCCTCCGCGGCCGCCCTCCTGCTCGCGGCCCTGCTCCTCGCGGCTCCCTCCGCCGCCCAGGACGCTCCTCCCCCGGTGGCGTTGCTGGGCGCCACGCTGATCGACGGGACGGGAGCCGCTCCCGTCCGAGACGCCGCCGTGGTCGTGCGTGAGGGCCGCATCACGTGCGCGGGCCCCCGCGCCCGCTGCCCCGTACCGGCCGACGTCCGCGTCGAGGACGTGACGGGCCGCTGGATCGTGCCCGGGCTGGTGGACGGCCACGTCCACTACTCCCAGACCGGCTGGGCCGACGGCCGACCCGACCAGGCCGCCGACCCGCGCGAGCGCTTCCCCTACGCCGTGGCCGTGGCCGAGAACCGGGCCCGGCCCGAGCGCTACTGGCGCGCCTATCTCTGCTCCGGCGTCACCGCCACGTGGGACGTGGGCGGCTACCCCTGGACGTGGGACCTGCGGGAGGAGGCGGAGCTCCGCACCGACGCGCCCCACGTATCGGCGGCCGGCCCGCTGATCTCCGCGGCAGACCACTGGCTCAACGTGCCGGCGGAGCGGCAGTTCCTGTACATGGCCTCCGACGCGGCCGTGGACACGGCGGCGCTCTACCTGGCGGCGTCGCGGACGGACGCGGTGAAGGTCTGGTACCTGGTGGGGGAGGACTCCCCGAACCGGGCCGACCTCCAGCGGATGCTGCGGGTGGCGGCGCGCCGCGCCGAGGAGGCGGGCCTGCCCCTCATCGTGCACGCCACGAACCTCTGGGCCGCCAAGGACGCCCTCGACGCCGGCGCGCGCCATCTCGTCCATTCCGTGCAGGACGCGCCGGTGGACGAGGAGTTCCTGGCGCTGGCGCTCGACAACGGCGCCAGCTACAACCCCACCCTCACGGTCTACCGGGGCATCGGCCAGTTCCGGGAGCGCCGTTTCGATCCCGACGGGCTCCCCATGCAGTGCGTCGACCCGGAGACCCGCGAGAAGGCGCGCCTCACGGACGACGTGGCGGGCCGCGCCGATCCGGCCGTCCTGGAGCGCGCCCGGGAGCGCACCGCCGCGACCGCGAGGATCATGGCCGACAACCTCCGCCGGGTGCACGAGGCCGGGATCCCGGTCGTGATGGGCACCGACGCCGGCAACACGCTCACGCTCCACGGCGCGTCGGTCTTCCGGGAGATGGAGGCCATGGCCGCGGCGGGGATGTCGCCCATGGACGTGCTGGTGGCGTCGACGCGCAATCCCGCGGTCGCCATGGGGCGGGGCGGCGACCTCGGCACCGTCGAGGCCGGAAGGGTGGCCGACCTGCTCGTCCTGTCCGCCGACCCCTCTCGCGACGTGGCGGCCCTGCGGCGGATCGAGTCGGTCATGCGGGGCGGCCGCCTGCACCGGCGCGACGAGCTGGCCTATCCGAGGCCGTGAGCGCCTCCGTTCCGTCGCCTGGTGAGCTGACGTGGCCGCGCGAACGGGTCGGGACGGACTGCTTCTGGCCCTGCTGGCCCTGCTGGCGCTCCTGATCGTCTACGACCTGGTGCGGCCGGACTCGTGGCTGCGGTCGGCGGGAGACGATCGGTCCGTGCCCATGGAGCGGATCATCCGCGACGTCCGCGACGAGCTGCCGCGCAGCCGCCCGCGGTGAGCCGGCCGCGCGTCCTCCTCCTCTTCCTCGACGGCGTCGGCATCGGCCCGGACGATCCGCTGCGCAACCCGTTCCTGCGAGCGCGCCTGCCGACCCTTTCGACGCTGGTGGGGGGCATTCCCACCCTGGAGGAGCCGCGTCCCCGGACGGGAGGCGCCGCGATCGTCGTGCCGCTGGACGCGACCCTCGGGATGGAGGGGACGCCCCAGAGCGGCACCGGCCAGACCACCCTCCTCACGGGCGTGAACGCGGCCGAGCGCTTCGGAGGCCACTTCGGACCGTGGACGCCGGTGCGCCTGCGGCCGCTCCTGGAGGAGACGAGCCTGCTCCGACGTGCCCTGGACGGGGGGCACGAGACCGCGTTCGCCAACGCCTACCCCCGGAGCTGGCCGGGCGAACGCTCCGCCCGGCGGGTGGCGGCGCCGCCCCTGGCGGCCCGGGCGGCCGGCCTCCTGGTGCGCCACGAGGAGGCCCTGGCGGCGGGCAACGCCGTATCCAGCGAGATCGTCAACGACGGCTGGCGCCGCCACCTGGGCCACCTGCACCTTCCGGTCGTCACCGCGGAGGCGGCGGGCAGGACGCTCGCCGCCATCGCCGCGCGCCACCGCCTCACCCTGTACGCCCACTACGCCACCGATCTGGCCGGCCACCGGGGGGGCATGGAGGGGGCCGTCGCCGCCCTCGAGCGCGTCGACGCGTTCCTCGGAGGCCTGATGGAGGCGCTGCCGGACGACGTGGTGCTCGTGGTGGCCAGCGATCACGGCAACGTGGAGGACGTGACCGGCGGCCACACCCGCAACCCGGTGCTGGGGCTGCTGGCCGGACCCGGCGCCGCGCGCCGTGCGCAGGAGCTGGCGTCGATCCAGGACGTGGCGCCGGCGCTCCTGCGCTGGCTGGAGGAGTAGCCGGCAGCCCGTCACGGGGCCCGGGGCGCCATCCCACCGCCCCCTTCCCCGCCCGATCCTTCCGCGTGGCCACGAAGCCGACGGTCCTGGGGCGCCTGCTGGTGGCGGAGGGGCACCTGCGCGAGGAGCCGCTGCGCGAGGCGCTGGACGAGCAGGCCCGCTCGGGGGGTCGCCTGGGCGAGGTGCTCCAACGGCGTGGCGCGGTGGACGAGGAGACGGTGGCGCGGGTCCTGGCGATCCAACTCGGCCTGCCGTACGCCGAGCCCCCCCTGGTTCCCCGCGACGACGCCCTCGCCCTGGTGCGTCCCCGGCTGGCGCGGGAGCGCCGGGTGCTGCCGCTCGAGGTGTCGGGAAGCGGGCTCCGCCTCGCGGTCGCCGACCCGCTGGACGCGGCCGCCGTGGACGACGTGCGCTTCCAGTGCGGGCGCCGGGTGGACCCGGTGGTGGCGTCCATGGCCGCCGTGGCCGCGGGCCTGGCCGCCGGCTACGGCGGGGACGTGCGCGAGCTGATCGAGGCCCTCCCCCGTGACCCGACCGAGCCCGAGGAGGACGGGGGCCAGGCCCTGGAGGCGGCGTGTCGCTCCGCTCCCGTGGTCCGGTTGGTGGACCACGTGCTCCAGCGGGCGGTGGAGGAGCGGGCCAGCGACATCCACGTCGAGGAGACGGGGGGCGACGTGCGCGTGCGCTACCGCGTGGACGGGGTCCTGCGCGAGGCGCTGGGCCTTCCCCGCAGCGTGCGGCGGGCGGTGCTGTCGCGCATCAAGATCATGGCCGGCATGGACATCGCCGTCCGCCGCCGACCCCAGGACGGTGGCCTGGAGCTCCCGCACGGAGAGCGGCGTCTGACGCTGCGGGTGTCCACCCTCCCGGTGGGGGGAGGCGAGAAGGCGGTGGTGCGGATCCTCGACCCCCGGGAGGGTCCGCGCGACCTCGGGGCTCTGGGTGTGGCGCCGGACGACCTGGTGCGCCTGCGCGGCGCGCTGGCGGCGGGCCAGGGCGTCCTGCTGGCCGCCGGGCCCACGGGCAGCGGGAAGAGCAGCACGCTGGTCGCCGCTCTCCGGGAGATCGACCGCGAGCGTCTGAACGTCGTGACGCTGGAGGACCCGGTGGAGCACCGCCTCCCCGGCGTGAGCCAGGTGCAGGTGCGGCCGAAGGCGGGGCTCACCTTCCCGGCGGCGCTCCGGTCGGTGCTGCGTCAGGATCCGGACGTGGTGATGGTGGGCGAGATCCGCGACCGGGAGACGGCGGAGATCGCCATGACCGCCGCCGTGACCGGCCACCTGGTGCTCTCCACGATCCACACCACGGATGCCCCCGGGGCCGTGGCCCGGCTCCTGGACATGGGGGTGGCCCCGTACCTGGTCGCCGGAGGCCTGGCAGGCGTGGTGGCGCAGCGGCTGGTGCGGGTCCTCTGCCGCGCGTGCCGGGGGCGCGACGGCGGATGCGGACGCTGCCGGGACGGCTACCGGGGGCGCACGGGCGTCTTCCAGGTCCTGGTCATGGGCGACGCCCTGCGCGACGAGGTGACCCGGGGCGCCGGCACGACCCGGCTGCGGAGCCTGGCGGCCGCCGGAGGGATGGGAACGCTGGTGGACGACGCGCGGCGCAAGGTCGCCGAGGGCGTCACCACCCCCCACGAGGTGGCCCGGGTGATTCCGACCGATCCGGGAGCGTCGCTGCCGTGCCGGGGGTGCGGAGGGGAGATGCCGGCCGACGCCGCGGGATGTCCCGGCTGCGGCCGGCCCCGTCACCGGGTCTGTCGCTGCGGGCGCGTCCTCCAGGAAGGGTGGAGGTTCTGCCCGGCGTGCCTGGCGCGGGCGTGAACCTCCCACGGCGCCGCGTCGCGCGGCCCCGGCTCTCCTCGGTGGCCCGGGTCGGCGCGGCGCGGTGGCTCTCCCTCAGCGCCCCTGCGTCAGCGCGGCCCGGTGGCCCTCGCCTCAGCGCCCCTGCGTCGGCGCGGCCCGGTGGGGCGCCACGGTGGGGCGCGTCGACGGCAGGAGGTGAAGGAGATACCCGAGGGCGAGCAGCGCCACGAAGAGGCCCACCACCGCGCGCTGCACCCGGCTGAGCCGCCCCGCCGCCACGGGCATCGGGCTCTGCAGGGGAGCCGTCCGGCGCAGGCCGCCGCTCTCCTGGAGGAACGTCTCCATGCTGGCGCCGCAGCGGGCGCACAGCCGGAACGGTCCCGGGTTCACCATCCAGCAGTGGGGGCAGACGGCCGGCTCCCCTCCCCGGGGAGCGGTGAGGGGCGTAAGGGGCGTCACCGCCGCTCCACGCGTCCCGCCACCTCCCTGAGGAGACGCCCCACGGGGTCGGAGCCCTCCGCCCACAGATAGCGGTCGGAGAGGCGGTTCAGGGCGGCTCGGACACCCGGGAAGTCCCGGGCGACCTGCCCGAACACCGCCTCCACGCCCAGGGCCTTGGCCTGCCGGCTCTCCGACGCCAGCCGATAGCCCGTGGCGCCCATGCGCTCGTAGTAGTCGATGGAGGGGGCACCCCGGCGGCGCACGCGCGCCTCCACGAAGTCGGGGAAGAGCCCGGCGAGCCACAGGGAGAAGTTCCCCAGATGGGCCTTGAGCATGAACGCCTGCCGCTCGTCGGCCCGGCTCATGCGCTCGAGGACGTCGACCAGGTAGTGGTATTCCTGGTCCGAGTCCTCGGAGGGACGATAGGCCCGGTTCGAGTGGGAGAAGGCCACGACCACCGACGCCACGAAGTCGGCGGTGGCCCGGCTGTCGAGTCCGCCTTCGAGCAGAGCCTGCCGGACCAGCACGTAGAAGATGATGTGCGGGGACGCCGTGACCGACTCGTCCGTGAGGAGGGCGTTCAGGACCCGCGGATCGTCGAGGAGGGCGTCCACCCCCTGCTCCTCCAGGCGCGCCTCCGCGAGGTCACGCAGGTCGGGGTCGCTGCGCCCCAGCAGGTCCACGAGTTGACGGGCGTCGCTGCGCCCGAACGAAGCCCGAATGGTGGGGAGGATCATCCCAGCGCTCCTTTTTTCGTACCGTGGGGTGCCCGCATGCGCGGGTTGCCGCTTCTCCGGCGAGGCCTCTAGTCTTCCACTGCGAAAGACCCACATTCCGTTCACGACACGCGGGCTTCCGCCCGCCGTTCCACCTCCTCCAAAGGCAGGTTCCGGGCCGCGTCTGTCAAGCGTCCGCGGGGATGCAGGACCGATCCCCGGCTCCACCCTCCCCAGTCGATCTGCCGAGGCGGTCCCCGCCATGCTTCGCATCCGGAGCTTCCAGACCCGCGTGTTCCTCGCCATGGTGACCGTGGCGGTGGTGCCGGCGGTGATCGCCGTCGGGCTGGGCGCCCTGGCCCTGCGGGAGGTGGGATCCACCACCGGGACGCTGGGTGCGTGGGACGCCGTCGCGGAGTCCGGCCGGGCGCTCCTCGCGGCGGTGGAAGGCTCTCCGGATCCGGAGGTGTCGGCCGCC
Source organism: Gemmatimonadota bacterium (assembly GCA_019347995.1). The sequence continues at coordinate 14,249 of JAHWKH010000005.1, forward strand.
GCCGCCGAGCACCGCGAGGCCCTCTCGGCCTCCGTGCGCTGGTCCCGCCTCTACGCCCTGGTGACCGAGCGGCTCCTGCGCCTGCTTCCCCTCGCCGCCGCGATCGCCGCCCTCGTCATCGCCGGCCTCTCGGCCCTGGCGGCCCGGCGTCTGGCGCGGGACGTGGCGCGACCTGTGGCCGAGCTGGTGGACTGGACGCGCCGCATCGCCCGGGGGGAGCCGCTGCCCGCCACGGACCCCCGTCCCTCCTCCGCCGGCGAGCTCGAGCAGCTCCGGGGCGCGCTGCGCACGATGGCGGCCGATCTGGAGACCGGCCGGCGCCGCGAAGTCGAGGCGGCGCGTCTGAGGACATGGACGGAGATGGCCCGCAGGCTCGCCCACGAGATCAAGAACCCCCTGACGCCCATGCGCATGGCCGCCGCGGGGCTCGCCCGCCGGGAGGACCCGGCCGTGTCCGGGGCGGCGGCCGTGCTCATGGAGGAGATCGACCGGCTGGACGACATGGCCCGCGGCTTCGCCCAGCTCGGCGGAATGCCCCAGGGTCCGCCCTCCGAGGTGGACCTGGAGGAGCTGGCACGCTCGGTGGCGGCGACGTGGCGGGACGCCCCGGTGGCGGTGTCGGTGCGGAGCGAGGGACCGGTCCCCCGGGTTCTCGGACACTACGAGCTGCTGGCGCGGGCCGTGAGGAACCTCGTGGTGAACGCCGTGGAGGCGCAGCAGGGGACCGGCGAGGTGGAGGTCGTGGTCGGCGCCGACGGCGACGGCGGGAAGGTGAGCGTGCTGGACAGGGGCCCCGGCGTGCCCGAGGAGCTGCGCCAGGAGGTCTGGATGCCCCACGTCACCACCAAGTCCAGGGGAACCGGCCTGGGTCTGGCCCTGGTGCGTCAGGCCGCCACCGCGCACGGCGGACGCGCGGAGGTGGAGGCCCGCCCAGGAGGGGGCTCGCGCTTCACCCTCGCCCTCCCCGCGGAGCCCCGGCCCGGCGACGCCTCCGGAGCCGGGTCCTAGACCAGATGGAGCTCCTCATCGTCGACGACGAGCCGAACGTCCGCCGGATGCTGCGGGCGCTGCTCGAGAGCGAGGGCTACCGGGTCCGGGAGGCCGGCACGGCGGCCGAGGCGATCGAAAAGGTGCGCGAGCGTGCCCCCGAGGCGGTCCTCCTGGACCTGGCCCTTCCCGGCGAGAGCGGGCTCGACGCCCTCCCGCGCCTCCTGGAGGCCGCCCCCGGCACGCCCGTGGTCATGATGAGCGGGCAGGCCAGCATGTCCGACGCCGTGGCCGCCACCCGGCTGGGGGCCTTCCACTTCATCGAGAAGCCCCTGACCCCGGAGGCCGTGCTCCTCACCATCCGCGGCGCCCTCGAGGTGAGCCGCGCCCGGGACCTGAGCCGGGCGCTCAGGGAGGAGCTGGGCCCGGAAGCCGAGCTGGTGGGCGCCACCCCCTCCATCCAGCGGGTGCGCGAGCTCGTACGGAAGGTGGCCCCCACCGAGGCCCGGGTCCTCATCACCGGGGAGAGCGGCACGGGCAAGGAGCTGGTGGCGGCGGCGATCCACGCGCTCTCGCCGCGGCGCGACATGCCGTTCATCCGGGTGAACAGCGCCGCGATCCCCCGGGACCTGGTGGAGAGCGAGATGTTCGGCCACGAGCGGGGAGCCTTCACCGGCGCTACGGAGCGCCGACGCGGCCGTTTCGAGCTGGCCGACGGCGGCACCCTCTTCCTGGACGAGGTCGCCGACCTGGGAGCCGAAGCGCAGGCGAAGCTGCTCAGGGTCCTCGAGGCGGGCGTGGTCGAGCGCGTGGGCGGCAGCGGCCCCATCGACGTGGACGTGCGTGTCGTGGCCGCGACGCACCGGGACCTCCGCGAGCGGGTCCGCGACGGCGCGTTCCGCGAGGACCTGCTGTTTCGCCTGGAGGTCGTTCCCCTCCAGCTTCCGCCCCTGCGGGAGCGGCGGGACGACATCCCCCTGCTGGTGGAGCACGCCCGCGAACGGCTGCGACGCCGTCAGGGACTCACGCCCCCCCGCTTCGGCGAGGACGCCATGGAAACGCTGGCCCGCTATCGCTGGCCGGGCAACGTGCGGGAGCTGCTCAACCTGGTGGAGCGCCTCTCGATCCTGCAGGCCGGCGAGGTGGTGGACGCCGACGACGTGGCCCGCGTGCTCCCCCCGCCCGATGTCGGCTCCGCCGGGCCCGGCTACTCGGACGAGGACGCCCGGCCGCTGCGCGACCGCCTCGACGACTACGAGCGCTCCCTCATCGAGGGCGCGCTCGCGGCGGTGTGAGGCTGGCGCGGTCCGGCCCGCTCGCCTAAGTTTACCTGACCCAGGAGGACGCCGATGACCGCACCGGACGATCCCTTCGAGGAACCGCCGCCGAAGCGGCCGCCACCCTGGCCTTCGTTGGCCACCTGGCCGTCGTATTCGACGCCGGCGGGATTCGTCCCGAAGACGAAGCCGTTCTGCTCGTCCCGGAACGTGTCCAGGATGATCTCGACGGCGTCGGACTCGTTCAGGTTCGCGTCGCGGATCGCCTCCCCGTCGACGATGGCGGACGGCTCCCGGTCGAAGAGCCAGACCCCCACGTACAGCGCCTCGTCGTCGAAGAGGACGCGCACCACCGTCTCCTCCGACGACGGGCGCCCGTCGTACGGCTCCCGCTGCACGAAGCCGGTGAGGGGTGTCGCC
>JAHWKH010000060.1 GCA_019347995.1 Gemmatimonadota bacterium
CCTCTGACGCTCACCTGCCTGGCGCGGCGCATCGTGGAGGGGCGTGGCGAGGACTGGCTCTCGTTCCCCCGCCGCGCCCTGTTCGACCGCATCGGGATCCGGGACGCCGTGCTGGAGACCGACCGCTTCGGCAACTGCATCATCACCGGCTACGAATGCTTGAGCGCGTACGACTGGATGCGCTTCGGCCTCCTGCACCTGTGGGACGGGGTCTGGGAGGGCGAGCGGATCCTGCCGGAGGGCTGGGTCGACTTCGTGAGCACCCCCACGGGCTCCGATCCCGGCCGGAACTACGGCGGCCTCTTCTGGGTGAACGCCGGCGGCGCCTTGCCCGATGTTCCCCGTGATGCCTACTGGCCGGCGGGCTTCATGGGCCAGAACACGGTCATCGTTCCCTCCCTGGACCTCGTGGTCGTACGGCTGGGGCCCAGCCCCGGGGGCGCCGACCGCTATCTGAACGACGTCGTCGCCGGCGTGGTGGAAGCGCTGGGCCTGGCGTCCGGCTGAGGACGCCGGCCCGTCAGCGGGCGGACGTCGAGCCGTTCGAAGCGGCTCTCCAGCATCCGCTGGTACGCCGCGACCCACTCCGCCTCCGCCTCCAGGCGGGACGGGCCCAGCCTGCACGTCCGTACCCGCCCCACCTTCCCCGTCGTCACCAGCCTCGCCTGCTCCTGCACACCCACGTGCTTGCGGATCCCCGTGAGCGTCATGTCGAAGTCCGTCGCGAGATCGCTGATGGAGGCGACGCCCCTGCCGAGACGCTCGAGAATGCCGCGTCGCGTGGCATCGGCGAGGGCAGCCTCTTCCCGCGTGGCTCTCGAGGGCGCAGTGTACGCCCTGCACGTTGCAGAAGCTTCGAGACCACGGCTGCGCGAGATGCGGAAGAGCCCCTGGCAAAGGCAGAGCTCGCGCGAGCCGTTCGCACATTCGCACGTTCGCAAGGGAGGGTGCCGTGTCGACGGAGCGCGTCGCACTCGTGACGGGAGCGGCCCGGGGGATCGGTGCCGCCGTGGCCCGGCGGCTTTCCCGCGACGGCACGACGGTCCTCCTGACCGACATCCGCGACGCCGAGGGCGAGAGGACGGCCGCAGACATCGGGGGTCGGGCCGAATACGAGCGGCTGGACGTCCGGCGGGAAGCCGATTGGGTCCGGGTGTGCGAGCGTCTGCTCGACCGCCACGGCCGCCTGGACGTGCTCGTGAACAACGCCGGGATCACCGGCTTCGAGAACGGCCCGGCGCCCCACGACCCGGAAAACGCCGCCCTCGAGGACTGGCAGAGCGTTCATCGGACCAACCTGGACGGCGTGTTCCTGGGCTGTAAGCACGGGATCCGGACCATGCGCCGTCGCGGCGCGGGCTCGATCATCAACATCTCGTCGCGGTCGGGCCTCGTCGGGATTCCCGGTGCCGCAGCGTACGCTTCGAGCAAGGCGGCGGTGCGCAACCACACCAAGACCGTGGCGCTCTACTGTGCGGCCGAGGGTCTCGCGGTCCGGTGCAACGCGGTCTTCCCGGCGGCGATCCTCACCCCCATGTGGGACGCCATGCTCGGAGAGGGATCGGAGCGTGAGGCGCGGATGCAGGAGCTCGTGCGCGACGTGCCCCTGAAGAGGTTCGGCACCGCCGACGAGGTGGCGGCGGTCGTCGCCTATCTCGCGTCGGACGACGCGGCGTACACCACGGGCGCCGAGCTCGTCATCGACGGCGGGCTCCTGGCCGGAGCCCCCTCTGCGCCGGAGCGCTGAGGCCGAACCCCGGCGGAACGGCTGTTGCTCCGAAACCTCGGCTGAACGTTGGTCCGACGCTCCCGACCGGAGGCTCCCATGCAGCGCCTGTGCCTCTCGATCCTGCTGCTGACGCCGGCCCTCGCCTGTTCTCAGCCGGACCCCGCGCCGCTTCGTGGCGTGGAGACGCTCGGGACCGCCACGCCCGACTCCACCAGCGTCGATTCCTCGCGGCTGGCGGAGCTCCGCCACGAGATGGTGCGTCGCCAGATCGCCCGTCGGGGAATCCGCGACACGGCGGTCCTGCGCGCCATGCGCGAGGTGCCTCGCCACCTCTTCGTCCCGAACGCGCCCGCGACCGCCGCCTACGGCGACGGAGCGCTCCCCATCGGGCACGGCCAGACGATCTCCCAGCCCTACATCGTGGCCTTCATGGCGGAGGCGGCGGAGATCGGACCCGGTGAGCGGGTGCTGGAGATCGGCACCGGGTCGGGGTATGGCGCGGCCGTGCTGGCGGAGCTGGCCGGCGAGGTGTACACGATCGAGATCGTCCCGGAGCTGGCGCAGCAGGCGCGGGACGCGCTGCGCCGGGCGGGATACGACGACGTGCACGTGCGGACCGGGAACGGCTGGCTGGGCTGGCCGGAGCACGCTCCCTACGACGCCGTCGTCGTCACGGCGGCACCGGACCAGGTGCCGGATGCGCTGGTCGAGCAGCTCGCCATGGACGGGATGCTGGTCGTTCCGGTAGGCGAGTGGTTCCAGACCCTTCGCGTTCTGCGGAAGACGGACGGGGGGCTGCGCGAGGAGGCCTCGCTGTCGGTTCGGTTCGTGCCCATGGTGGCCGAGCCGCCCGACACGGGGCGTTGAGTCCCGATCCGCCGCTCCGCCGCCGCCTCGGAACGCTCGACGGGGCGGCGGTCGTCGTCACCAACGTGGTGGGGACGGGGATCTTCCTGACCCCCGCCTTCATCGCGCAGCGGGTGCCCGGGGCGCTGCCGTTCCTCGCCCTCTGGCTCCTGGGCGGCCTCCTGGCCGTCATCGGTGCCCTCTCCTACGCCGAGCTGGCCGCCATGCGTCCCCGCGCCGGCGGCGAGTACGTCTACATCCGGGAGGCCTTCGGTCCACTGGCGGGCTTCCTCTCGGGGTGGACCTCGCTGGTGGCCGGCTTCTCCGGGGCCATCGCGGCGGCGGCGGTGGGCTTCGCCATCTACCTGGACCGCCTCGTTCCCGGCGCGGGATCGCACCGGACCCTGGTGGAGGTGCCGGCGGGGGTCGCGGGGCTGGGGATCACGGTGACGCCCCGGGCGCTCGTGGCGGTGGCGCTCATCGGTCTCTTCACGCTGGTCCACGGCCGGGGACTGGCTCCTGGACGTCTGGCGCAGCAGGCGCTGGCGTGGCTCACGGTGGGGACCGTCCTGGCGCTGGTGGTCCTCGGCTTCCTGGCGGCCGGGGGTGGAGGAGTCACCGTGCCGGCCACCGCGGGGCCCGCCACGCCGGGGACCGGCGGACCCTTCGTCGCCCTCGTGCTGGTGATGTTCACGTACGCCGGCTGGAACGCGGCCACCTACGTCGCCGGCGAGGTCCGGGAGCCCGGGCGCACGCTGCCCCGGGCGCTCCTCCTGGGCACGGGCGTCGTGATCCTGCTCTACCTGGCGCTGAACCTCCTGTACGTCCGGGTCCTCGGGATGGCGGGAATCGCGGAGGCGGAGGCCACCGGCGACCGGATGGTCGAGGTCCTCTGGGGCTCGGCCGGGACGCGGCTCTTCACGCCCCTGATCCTCCTGGTGCTGGCGAGCAGCGTGAGCGCCATGGTGATGACCGGGCCGAGGGTCTACTACGCCATGGCGCGGGACCGCTGCCTGCCGGCGGCGTTCGCCCGGGTTCCCGGGAGCGGGGTCCCCACCTTCAGCATCGGGGTCCAGGCCGCCTGGAGCGCCGTCCTGGTCCTGACGGGCGGGTTCGAGGCGCTCCTCACCTACACCGGCTTCGCCGTCGTGCTCTTCGCCGGTCTGGCCGTGGCGGCGCTGTTCGCCCTCCGCAGGAAGAAGCCCGGGGTGCACCGCCCGTTCCTGGCCTGGGGCTACCCGCTGGCGCCCGCACTCTTCATCGCCGCCAGCGGGGCCATGGTGATCCAGTCCGTGCTGCGCGCGCCCGGCCCTTCGCTGGCCGGCGTCGCGCTGATGACGGCGGGCGTGCCCGTCTTCTGGTGGATGACGCGGCGGCAGGAGGGCGGGAGTGTGCGGGGGTAGATCCGGGCCGCCTCCATGTCCGATCCGAGCCACGGCGCGGGAGATCGGCTACGGCGGTGGGCGCTACGCATGCGGCGACGCAGATGTTCGAGCGCGTGCTCGGCGTGGAGCGGCTACCTGCACCGTCCCGATGCGCCCGCGCCGGCCCCCGGATCACCCGCCCCGGCTTCTCCCCCGTGAGCGAGGCGTCGCGGATCACGGGGACGCCGTTCACCACCACGTGGATGATGCCGACCGGGTACTGGTGGGGATCGGTGAAGGTGGCCCGGTCGCGCACCCGGGCAGGGTCGAAGACCGTGAGGTCGGCGTAGGCCCCCTCGGCCACGCGGCCGCGTTCGTGCTGTCCGATGTGGTCGGCGGGGAGCGACGTCATCTTCCGCACCGCCTCCTCCAGCGAGAGGACGCCCTCCTCCCGCACGTAGTGGCCCAGGATGCGCGGGAAGGCGCCGTAGCTCCGGGGGTGGGGGAAGCCCTGGCCGTAGCCCAGCGGGTCGCCGTCCGTCTCGAACATGCCCCATGGGTGGCGCATGATCCGTCGCACGTCCGCGTCGTCCATGGCGTGGTAGATGGCGCTGAAGCCCCCGCGGGTGGCCAGCTCCATCACCAGCGTGATGCCCGACTCGACGTCGTTGGCCATGCCCCGGTCCTCCGCCAGGTCGCTCAGCCGCTCGCCGTCGTAGGCCGGCAGCGAGGGGACGGTCCGGAACTGGATGCGGGAGAGGTCGTCGCCCGTCCAGACCATGCGCCACTCCTCGCGCATCTCCCGCCGCATCCGCGCGCGGAGCGTCGGGTCGGCGAGCCGGGCCTCCAGTGAGTCCTGGCCGCCGGCCAGGGCCCACTCGGGGAAGAGGACGGACCAGCCCGTGCTCGCCGCCGTGTAGGGGTACTGGTCGTGCTTCACGTCGAGCCCCGCGGCGCGCGCCGAGTCCACCAGCGCCAGGGAGCGCTCGCTCCATCCCCACTGGCCGGGACCGAACGCCTTGTGGTGCTGGATCTGGGCGGGGATGCGGGCCTCGTCGGCGATGCGGACGAGCTCGCGCACCGAGTCCAGAAGCCCCGTGGCTTCGTTCCTCATGTGCGACGTGTAGATGCCGCCGTGGGCGGCCGCGACCTTCGCCAGCTCGACGATCTCTTCGGTGTCGGCGTAGTAGGCGGGCACGTACTGGAGCCCCGTGGAGAGGCCCAGCGCCCCGTCCCGCATCGCCTCGGCCACGAGCGCCTTCATGGCCTCGAGCTCGGCGGGCGTGGGCGCCCGGTCGTCGAGCCCGAGCACCCGGCGGCGGATCCAGGAGTGGCCCGCGAAGAACCCCACGTTGGGCGCCATTCGGATGGAGTCCATGTAGGCGGCGAGCGGGTAGGGTTGGTCCTGGGAGTGCTCGCTCGCCATGAGGGTGGTGATCCCCTGGCGGATGAAGTTCTCGAGCAGCGGCCGGTCGTCGATGGACGTCTGAATGTGGGCGTGGTTGTCGATGAAGCCGGGCGCCACGACGAGCCCCTCGGCGTCCAGCACCCGGGCGGCCGAGTCCGCCGCGATGGTGGCGCCGCGCGCGATCCGCACGATGCGGTCGCCGCGCAGGGCCACGTCGGCTCGGTAGCGGGGGGCGCCGGTGCCGTCCACCACCGTGCCGCCGGTGACGAGGAGGTCGTAGGGAGGGGGCGTCTGCGCGCCGGTGGGCGAGGGGACGCCGAGGACCAGGGCGGTGGCCAGACTCGCGAGGCAGCGGCGGAGGAGCGGCGGGGTCGTCATGGGGCGCCTCGGGGCGGAGAGGGCCGATGGGCGGGGCGTCCACGTTTCTCCGTCGGGGCCGCGCGCGCAAGCGCAACCCTGTCCGGCGGGCCCGGGTACCGGCGTCCGAGCCCGCTCCCTCCTCCCGGAGACGCCGTGCGCGAGAAATCGTCACGCCCGCAGAAGGCCGGCCCACGCGCGCGCTGGGACGCTCGCTACCGCGAGGGCGACTGGGCCGACGTCCACGAGCCGGCCGAGGTCCTGCTGCGGGCCCAGCCATGGCTGCCTGCCGAGGGCCTCGCCCTGGACCTCGCCTGCGGTGCGGGGCGCAACGCCCTCTTCCTCGCCGAGCGGGGCCTGCCCGTGGTGGCCGTGGACCTCTCCATCGAAGGCCTGCGCCTGACCTCCCGCCGAGCGCGCGACCGGGGCCTTCCCGTGTGGCCGGTCCACGCCGACCTGGAGCGCTTCGCCGTCCGGACCGGCGGCTTCCAGGTCGTGGTCGACGTCCGGTTCCTGCTCCGGAGCGCGTTCGACCTCATCGTCGACGCCCTCGCGCCGGGGGGCCTCCTGGTCTTCGAGACGTTCAGCGTGGACGAGATCGACGTCCTCGGCGGCGACATCCGGCGCGAGTACGCGCTGGAGCGGGGCGAGCTCCGCCGGGCATTCCCCGATCTCGAGGTCCTCGTCCACGAGGAGGGCGTGTTCCGGCGGCCCGAGGGGGAGCGGGGGCTGGCCCGCCTGATCGCCCGGAAGCGTGGGGGCGCTGCTCCGCGCGCCCCCGCTCCGGCGCCCGCGCCCGGGGCGGGCGTCTAGCCCGACGGCTCCTCGCCGGACGCGTCGGCGGAAAGGGGCGTGTCGTTCGTCGCCGCCACGGCGGAGAGCTTCCACCCCTCGTCGGTCTCGCGCCACACCGCCAGGTACTTCCCCGCGCCGCGGCGAGGATGGAAGCGTTCGAGCCTTCCCCTCATCGAGGGAGGCAGCACGCCCCTGATCGCAGCATCGTCCGCCGGACGCCCGCGCGGCTCCTGCTCCTGCTCCCGCTCCTCTACACCCGCGGGGCCGTGGAGTCCGGCACTGCCTACCGATTGGAGCTGCGTCCCGGTCGCTGACGGGGACCGCAGCCAGGGCGGCCGCCCCTCGGCGTGGCTCAGGCCTCACGCCGGGCCTCCCGCCATGAGCTCCGTGAGCCGCTCCAGCGGCATGGCTTCCCTGGTGGCGTCGGCCACGACCCGACCGCGCCGCAGGACGACGAAGCGGTCACCCACGGGGTGCGCGTGGCGGGGGTTGTGGGTGACGAACACGACGCCCGCGCCCTGCTCCCGGGCGCTCTCCATGGCCCGGAGCACGGTCCGGGTCTGCCTCACGCCGAGAGCGGCGGTCGGCTCGTCCAGGATCAGCACGTCCGCCCCGTGGTGGAGCGCGCGCGCGATGGCCAACGACTGCCGCTCGCCGCCCGACAGCGTCGCCACGGCCCGGTCCGGGTCGCCTACCCGGATGCCCGTACGCTCGAGCGCCTCACGCGCGAGCTCGCGGCACCGTGACGCGTCGAGCCGGCGGAGCGGGCCCCACCCGACGGTGGGCTCGGAGCCAAGGAAGAAGTTGCGCCAGACGCTCATGAGAGGGACGAGTGCCAGGTCCTGGTAGACGGTCTCGACGCCCCGCCGCCGGGCGTCGCGCGGCGAGGCGAAGCTCACGGGCTGGCCGTCGCGGAGCAGCTCGCCCGCCGTGGGAGCGTGGACTCCCGAAAGGAGGGCCACCAGCGTCGACTTCCCGGCGCCATTGTCCCCCAGCAGGCAGGTGATCGCGCCGGCGCGCACCTCGAACGATGCGTCCTCCAGGGCCGCCACGCCTCCGAAGCGCTTGCTCACGCCGCGGGCCTCGAGGAGGGGCCGGCCGGCGCCCGCGCGGCGCCCGCCCCGGGCGTCGCTCCCTCCGGCCGCCGAGAGGTCCGCCGGCGCGCTCACGCCACCACCGCCCTCCGGCGGACCCAGTCGTTGAAGACCACGGCCGCCACGAGCACGCCTCCCAGGAACACCTGGAACCAGTCGGCGTCGACGCCAGTGATGACGATGCCCTGCCGCACCATCCCGAAGACGAGGGCGCCGACGACCGCGCCGGCCACCGAGCCGTACCCACCGGTGAGGAGCGTGCCGCCGATGACCACCGCGATGATGGCCCGGAACTCCTGGAGCTCGCCCCTCAGCGCGTCGGCGCCCGTGAACCGGACGGCCTGGAGGATCGCCACCAGGCACGCCGCCAGCGCGGTGGTCATGAAGAGCGCCACCTTCACGCGACGGACCGGCACGCCCAGGTTCCGGGCGGCGTCGGGCGCGCCGCCGGCGGCGAAGACCCAGTTCCCCCACCGGGTGCGCTGCAGGATCCACGCTCCCACCGCGGCCGACGCGAGCCACCACAGGACCTCGACGCGGAAGGGGCCCACCGGCGTGCTCCCGAAAAGCAACCGCGCCCAGCCGAAGCCGGCCACGTCGTCGAGGCCGCCGAGCTGGGTTCGGCCGGTGAGGGCGCGCGTGCCCGCGATGGCCAGGCCCCGGAAGACGAAGAGGGTGCCCAGCGTGACGATGAACGACGGGAGCCCCGTCTTCACGACGAGCAGCCCGTTCCCCAGCCCGAGGAGCAGGCTCAGGGCGACCGTCGCGGCGACGGCGGGGAGCAGCGGCCAGCCGGCGTGCACGGTCAGCACCATGAGGCACATGCTCGCGAGGCCGATCATGGAGCCGACGGAGAGGTCGAACTCGCCGGCGATCATGAGGAGGGCCACGGCCACCGCCAGGATTCCCAGGGGCGCGGCGGCGTTGAGGAAGGCCGCGGTCCCGTCGAGGCTGCGGAAGGGCGCGCCGCCGACGACGGCGAAGACCGCCCACACCACCGCCGCGCCCAGCAGGGCGGCGGCGTCGGGGCGGGCCAGGAGGCGGCGCACGGTCCGCCTCACTCCGCCGCCGCGCCCCCGGCTCACCGCAGCCCGCGGGCGGTGGCGCTCCGCACGCGCTCCACGTCCGCCGCGGTGACGAGGGCCGGGCCGGTGCGGACGACGCCCACCGGCATCGTCCCGGTGCGCGTGGCCGTGACGAGGCTCACCACGGCCAGGTATCCCTGGAGGTAGGGCTGCTGGTCGACCGCGAAGAGGAGCTCGCCGCGCTCGAGGGCGTCCAGCGCCTCGCTGGAGAGGTCGAAGGTGGCGAAGGCGACGCGGGGCCGCCGCTCCCGCCTCCGCAGGGCGGCGAGCGCCGGGCCCAGGGCGGCGGGGCCCAGCGTCAGCAGCCCATCCACCGAGGGATCCTCCAGCGCGCCGGCGATACGCTCCTCGGTGTCGGCCGGGTCGGCGAGCTCGACCGCGACGGCGCGCGAGGCGCCGCCGGCCCGGGCCAGCGCATCCCCGAAGCCCCGGCAGCGGTCGTCGAGGGAGAGGTTGCCCACCTCGTGGTTCACGCAGAGCGCCCGGCGCACGCCCTCGCCGGCCATCCGCTCGCCCGCCCGCAGCCCCGCCTCGTAGTCCGGCTGCCCAACGTGCGCGCCGATGCCCAGATCGCCGAAGACCTCGCTCCCGGAGTTGAGGGACACGACGTGGATGCCCCGCTCGAGCGCCGACCGGACGGCCGCGCCCAGCGCGTCGGCGTCGGGGATGGAGACGGCGATGCCCTCGGGGCGGGAGGCGACGGCCGCCTCGATGAGGTCGGCCATCTCCACCATGGAGAAGCGCCCGGGCGCCTGATACTGCGCGTCCACGCCCAGGGCCTCCGCGGCGTCGGCCACCCCGTTGGCGACCACGGACCAGAACGGGTCCGCCGACTGGCCGTGCGTGACGACGACGAACCGGGCCCGCTCCCCTCCTCCGGCGTCTCCCGCGGGGCCCGCGCCGCCCTCGGTCCGGGCCGGCGCGTCCCCACCGCAGCCGAACAGCGCCCCCGGGAGCAGGCCGACGGCTGCGCCGAGCCGGACCGCCCGCCACGGGGAGGCGGAGGCGGCGCGGGGGGTCGTCGGGGCCGGCGGGTCCGGGCGCGCTCGCGGCATGGGAGGCCAGAGTGTGGCGGCGCGCGCGGGACCCGCAAGGCCCGAGGCCGTGGGCGCGGCCGCGAAGAGGGCTCAGCCGCCGCGGTTCAACCCGCCAGGTGGTGGAGGGTCAGGGTCCAGTCCTCCTGTC
>JAHWKH010000061.1 GCA_019347995.1 Gemmatimonadota bacterium
CGAGCTGGCCACTACCCCGCTCAACCCTCCCCTCGGCCAGGCACGCGTCGCTGCTGGCCCGCCGAGTCGCCGCCGAGCTGTCAGCTGCCGGCTGGCGTCTGGAGCGCGTGCTGAGCGACAACGGCTCCGAGTTTCGCTCAGCCGAGTTCGGCGCGACGATCGCCGAGCTGCGTGCGCGCCAGACGTTCATCCGCGCCGGTCGACCGGCCACCAACGGCGCCGTTGAACGAGCTCAGCGGACGCGAGCCCTTCGAAGTACCCGAGCAAGCCTACGCCGGCCTGCGGGCAGTGCTCCACGCGGTGCGGGACCGCCTCACCGTGGAGGAGGCGGCGCACCTCGGCGCCCAGCTTCCCCAGCTGGTGCGCGGCATCTACTACGAGGGGTGGCGGCCGTCCATGGCGCCCAACGACGAGAAGACCGTGGACGAGTTCCTCGCCCACGTACGCTCCAGCCTCGGCGGCAACCCGCAGGAGCGGCTGCCGCTGGAGCCCGCGACGCGCACCATCCTGGCCTTTCTCGCCGAGCACGTCGACCCGGGGGAGATGCGCCACGTCGTCGACCAGATGCCGAAGGACATCAAGGGTCTGTTCGCGGAGACGCCGGCGGCCTGAGGGCGCCGCGCGGGCGTCGTGAAGCTCGCCCACGGTGGGCGCTAGAACAGGCCCCCGTCCCCCGCGTACTACGAAGCCTTTCGTAAACCGTCGGGCCCTGCTACATTGGATCTACGAAACAATTCGTAGCCACGGGGCCCGCTCCACGGCGGGCGCATCCGACGGAGGAAGGCATGGACAGGGCGGCGTTCACCGAGCGTGAGCTCGACATCAGGAGCGTGCTGTGGCGCACGGGCTCGGGCACCGTGTCGGAGGTCCGGGAGAGCCTGGACGGGGCGCCCGGCTACACGACCGTGCTCAAGATGCTCCAGATCCTGGAGGAGAAGGGCGCCGTGCGGCACGTCGAGGAGGGACGCGCCTACCGCTACCTGCCGGTGGTGCAGCCCGACGCGGCGGGCGGCCCCGCCCTGCGGCGGATCCTGGACAAGTTCTTCCACGGGTCGGCGGAGACCATGCTGGCGCGCCTCGTCAGCGCCACCGACCTGAGCGCCGACGACCTCGCCCGCATGCGGCGCCTGCTCGACGACGCGGCCGCCCGTGCCGAGTCGGAGGAGGAAGGATCATGATCGCCCCCTGGATGCTCTACGTGCTGGCGACCTCCCTGCTCCTCACGGCGGCGGCCGCGGGCGCCGAGGCGGCCCTGCGCCGCGTCGGGCGGCCGGCGCGATGGGTCTGGGCGGCCGCCACCGCCGGCTCCCTCGCCCTGGCCGTGGGCCCCTGGCTGCCTCTGGCCGCCCCCGAGCCGACGGCCCCGGCCGTCGGACCTCCGCCGGCCGCGATGATCATCGAGCTGCCCGCCCTCGAGGTCGGCCCCTCGTCGGTGCTGCACCGGCTGGATGTGCCCCTCCTGGCCCTGTGGGCGGCGGGAGCCGCGGGAGCGCTGGCGACGCTGTTCGGCGGCGCCGCGCTGCTGGCCCGCCGCCGCCGCCGCTGGACACCCGCGGAGCTGGACGGTCGGCGCGTCTTCCTGTCGGACGATTTCGGTCCGGCGCTGGTGGGCCTGTGGCGGCCCGGGGTCGTCGTGCCCCGGTGGGTGCTCGCCCTGGAGGAGGACGGCCGGCGCATGGTGCTGCTCCACGAGGAGGAGCACCGCCGTGCCGGAGACGTGCCCCTACTGGTGGCGGCCACGGCGCTGACGGCGCTCCTGCCCTGGAACGCGGGCTTCTGGCTCCAGCTCCGCCGGCTCCGGTCGGCCGTCGAGATGGACTGCGACCGGCGAGTGCTGCGCCGGGGCGCCCGCCCTCTCCCCTACGCGAACCTGCTCCTGCGGGTCGGCGGCAGCGGCGCGGGGATGCTCTCCCCCGCCCTCGCCGAGCCCGCGCAGACCCTGGAAAGGAGGATCGAGATGATCGTGACGAAGCCGAACCGGACGAAGCGCTGGAGCGCCGTGGCCCTGGCGGGCGCGACGATCCTCCTGGTGGGCCTGGCCTGCGAGACGCCGGCCCCGTCGGAGGTGGGCGAAGCGCCGCCCGCGGCCGAGAGCGAAGGTGTCGAGGTCATGGACCGCGTGGTCTCCGGCTCCCCCGTCGTCTTCGTGGACGGAGAGGAGCACGAGGAGGGCCTGGAGAGCCTGGATCGCGAGACGATCGAGCGGATCGAGGTGCTCAAGCCGCCCGCCTCCGTGAGGGAGTACGGCGAGCGCGGGCGCGATGGCGTCATCCAGATCTACACCCGGGGGGCCGCTCCAGAGGAGCCGTCGCGAGCCGCCGCGCTGGCGGAGGAGCCCACCTTCACGCCCTTCACGGTGGCGCCCGACATCCTGAACCGGAGCGAGATCATCGCCGCCATGGAGCGGGAGTATCCGCCGCTCCTGCGCGAGGCGGGCATCGGGGGGTCCATCCGCATCCACTTCTTCCTCGACGAGACGGGCGCCGTGGCCCAGACCCGGGTGGACGAGAGCTCGGGCCATCAGGCGCTGGACGAGGCGGCGATGCGGGTGGCCTCGGTGTACGAGTTCACGCCCGCCCTGAACGGCGACGAGCCCACGCCCGTGTGGATCTCGCTGCCCATCACGTTCCAATACTCGCCCTGAGGCGGGAAGGGGGGGTCAGCCGCCGGGCAGCGCTCCCGGCGGCGCCCCCCGGCTCCCCCCCTGGGCCACGACGGCGAAGCGAGCGGCCTCCTCCTCGAAGCGGCCCACCACCGACGGGTCGTGCCCTGCGCGGGCGGTCACGTCGGAGAGCTGGAGGGCCAGCGCGTAGTAATTCCACGGGATGTTGAGCGTGGAGCGATCCGCCCAGACGTCCCGGTCCCGGATCCCCCGGAACGTGTAGACGTCGTCCCAGAGCCGCAGGGTGCGCGGGAGGTCGAACCACTCGCCGCCCATGGGGCCGGACGCCTGCACCCAGCTCTCGGGGGTCGCGCTGCCCGGCCGGCGGATGTCCAGCTTGGTGACCAGCCCCTGGCGCACCCCCCACTCGCGCAGTCCCAGCTCGCCCATGAGCCCGCCGGCGCTGGAGAAGTAGATGGGGCGATCGCCCAGGCTGTCGCGGATAATGGCCAGGGTCAGCCGATGGGCCCGGTCCAGCTGGGTGCCCCGAGGGTACGTCACGGCGAGCTGCGGGAAGTCCACCGTGGCGTCCTGGGCCAGCGTGCCGCCCCCGATGAGGTCCATCTGGTCGGGGGACAGCGTGAGGATGGGTCGGGTGGGCGGCGCCCAGAGCGCGTAGAGCCCGTCCGCCACGCCGGCCTCGAAGGGCCGCTGGCAGACGATGACGGTGGGGCGCGCCGCGGGGTCCTCGCCCGCCGCACAGGGGCGGCTGAGCGCCTGGAGCTGCCGGGGATACCAGGTGGTGTGGAGGTACTGCCCCACGATCACCGTGACGTCCCTGCGCAGCCCCTCCACCTCCTGCACGTACCATAGGGGGAAGGTGTCGTTGTCGCCGTTCGTGAAGAGCACGCCGTAGGGCTCGACGCTCATGAGGAGGTCGTATGCCCAGTCCCGGGCCGCCCAGTCGCCGGCGCGGCTGGCCCAGGCCCAGTTGAGCGCCAGGGGGATGGCGGCCACCAGGAGGAGGGGCGCCGAGAGGAGCGCCGCCCTGCTCCCCCGCAGCGAGGACGCGGCCACCGACCATGCCCACGCGAGACCGATCCCGGCCAGCATCCCCCACAGGATGAAGGAGGCGATGAAGAAGTAGTCGCGCTCGCGCACCTCGTGCAGCTCCTGGGGGATGTCCGGCCTCAGCGAGAAGCCGTAGCGGAAGTTCAGGTAGAAGACGAGCCCGAAGGTCAGCACCGCCGCGAGCGTCAGCAGGTAGCCGAAGAGCGGCCGGTCGGCCCGGTACGTCGCCCACAGCCCCACCACACCCAGGGCCAGGAAGAGGAGCGTGAAGGGCAGCCGGGCGTTGCCCGGCACCTCGGCGGCCGAGACGCCGCGCGACCACTGCCAGTCGAACCACTGGAAATAGTTGTACAGCTGATGAGCGACGGGCGCCTGGCGCTCAGTCACCGGCGGCTTCGCGTACTGCTCCCGCTGCAGCGAGGCCGCCAGCGCCGGACATCCCGTGCGGCCGTTGGTGTAGACCGCCGCCGCCGCCCCCGCCACGGATTCGCAGACCGGCTCGCCCTCGTTGATGACCGGGCGCTCGGCCGCCCGCACCGGCAGGAAGAAGTTGAAGGAGAGGCCGAGGGCCACCAGGGGCACGGCCCGCATCCAGAACGTCCGCCGCAGGAGGAACCCGGGACCCGCCATCAGCGCCAGCACGCCCAGCGCGGGCAGGGGGAGGACGGACATGAGGTGGTTCGTGGACCCGAGGACCAGCAGATACAGCGCGATGAGCGGGTAGCGCAGGGCGCCGGGCTCGTCCTTCCGGTCGCGCCAGAGGATGCCCAGCCACGTCACGGCGGTCAGCACCAGGACGCTCACCGTATAGACCTTCTCGTTCGCGTTGGACTGGTTCCAGACCGTGTAGGTCGTGGCGCCCAGCATCGCCGCCGCACCCGCTCCGGCCAGCGCCATCCAGCGCTCCCTCGAGAAGGTCCGGATGATCCGGTGCGCCACCAGGAAGAGGAACCCGGTGGAGGCGGCGCTGGTGGCGGCGGCGAAGAGGTTCACGCGCACCGCCACCGGCAGCCCGAGGGGGGCGAGCAGGAGCGACCATACGCGTCCCAGCACCACGAACAGCGGGTTGCCCGGTGGGTGGGGGATTCCGAGGATGTGCGCCGTCGCGACGTACTCGCTGGCGTCCCACAGCACGGCGCTGGGCGCCAGCGTCACCACGTAGAGCGTGAACGCCGCGAGCGCCGCGAGCACCGCGCCCACGTAGGGCGGATCGTATCGCTGCTCCATGGAGCCGCCGGGCCGGGCGCCGGGTGCCGTCAGCGCGTGCGCACGGCGGTCATGGAGATCTCCACCACCGCGTCGCCCACCAGATCACTGATCCCCAGGGCCGCCCGCGTGGGCGGGTTGGTGGGGAAGTACTCGGCGTAGACCTGGTTGAGCTCCTGATAGCCGCCCTCCAGATCGGTGAGGTAGACGGTCACCGACACCACGTCCTCGAATCCGAGGCCGTGCTCCGCGAGCTGGTCCCCGAAGCTCTCCATGATGTTGCGCACCTCGGCGGCGGTCCGGCCGACTCCCATGGTGCGGGTCTCGGCGTTGGCTCCGAGCTTTCCGGACATCCAGAAGATGTCTCCCGTGCGGATGACCGAGCTCAGCGGGAAGCGGGGCGCCATGCTTCCGAAGGTCTCGCGGTCCATGGCGCCAGCGGACGCGCACGCCGTGGTGAGGAGCGCGACAAGCACCGGGAGAAGTCGTCGAGCGTGATGCACCATGACCGTCTGCCTCCGCATCGCGTGGGGGAGGGGCCACCGCCCGGTGGCCCCGAGGGACGGGCCAATATAGCGCTCCCGCCCGGACGGGCGACCGGCGGCGCGACATACCGGCGGCGGCCCGCTACCTTGACCGCCATGGTACGGTACACGGCCCGCACGTTTCGCTACGCGCGAAGCTGGCTGTCGGGCGACGCCGACGTGGTGGAGCGCGAGGTCGACGTGGACCGTGGCGACCGGCGCGTCCCCGCGACGCTGGTCCTGCCGACGCGAGGGCGCGCTCCCTACCCGGCCTGGATCATCCTCCACGGCGTCACCCGCCCCGGCCGCGCCCACCCGCAGCTCGTGCGCTTCGTCCACGCCGTCGCCCACGCCGGCTCGGCGGTGCTCGTCCCCGAGGTGCCGGAGTGGCGGCGCCTGCATCTGGCGTCGACCCGGACGCTGCCCACCGTCCTCGGGGCCGTCGAGGTGCTGGAGCGGCTGCCCGACGTGGCCCGGGGGCCGCCGGGGCTCATGGGCTTCAGCTTCGGAGCCCCCCAGGCCATCGCCATCTCCGGCGAGGAGGCGCTGGCGGGGCGGCTCGCCGGCGTCGCCGGCTTCGGCGGCTTCTGCGACCTGGAGCGGACGCTGCGTTTCCAGCTCACGGGGGAGCACGAGTGGGAGGGCCGGCACTGGCGGGTCCGGCCCGACCCCTACGGCCGCTGGATCGTCGGGGGCAACTACCTCCCGCGCGTGCCCGGGCACGGCGACGCCGAGGACGTGGCGGCCGCCCTCCACGGACTGGCCACGGAGGCCGGCGACCGCCGCGTGCCGTCCTGGGATCCCGTATACGACTCCCTGATCGAGCGGCTGCGCGCCGCCGTCGCGCCGGGCCGTCGCGAGCTCTTCGACCTGTTCGCGCCAACCTCGGACCGGGACGTGGATGCCGCGGCGGCGGAGCCCGTGGTGCGGGCCTTGGCGGCCACGGTGGCCGAGATCGAGCCGGGGCTCGCCCCGGGGCCCCGGCTCGATCGCGTGCGGGTCCCGGTGGAGCTGATCCACGGCCGGGGCGACCGGCTCATCCCGTTCACGGAGAGCCTGCGCCTTCGGAAGCGGCTGCCCGATCGGGTGGCGGGGAAGGTGACGGTGACGCGGCTCTTCTCCCACACGCGGGGAGACCCCCTGCCGTCCCTGCTGCGGAGGAGCTGGGAAGGGATGGTGTTCGCGGCGGCCCTGCGGAGGGTGCTGGCGACCGTGTAGCGCGCCCGTCAGCGGCGCCCGTCAGCGGGCGTCGAGGAGCGCCCGCGTGAGCTGCTTCACCTCGGGGTCCCTGTCCTCCGCCGCCGCCGCTTCGATGAGCGTGCGCGCGCGGGGCGTCCCGATGGCGGCCAGGGCCCGGTAGGCGGCCAGCCGCACCGGGGTGGGAGGTCGGGAGAAGAAGCTGCCCACCGCCTTCTTCTCGATGGCCACCACCGCGCCCGGGTCCCCGAGCTGTCCCAGGGCGACCAGCGTCTGCACGAGGACGTTCGGGTCGTCCTCGCCTTCCAGGAGGGCCTGCAGGGAGCGCTGGGCCCGCTCCACCCGGAGCGCCCCCACGGCCATGGCGGCTGCCGCGCGCACCTCCGGGTCGGGGTCCTCCAGCTTGCCCGCCACCAGCATGCCCGCGTCGTCGCCTCCGATGCGAGCCAGTCCCATGAGCGTCTCCCGCCGCACCCGCGGGTCCTCGTGGGCCAGCGTCGAGGTGAGGTGCTCCACGGCCCGGGGGCCGCCCACGTCGCCCAGGATGGCGACGGCGTTGCGCACGACGAACCAGCGCGAATCCTCCAGCATGGCCTCGGCCTGCCGGAGGCCCGGCTCGCCGAGGCGTACCAGCGCCTCCACGAAGTTGCGGCGGGCGGAGCGGTCGTCCGCCCCCGAGAGCGCGTCGGCCACGGCCGGCGCCATGACGCCGCCCAGCCTCTCCGCCATCTCGAAGAGCTCACCCCGGCGCTCGTCGTCTCGAGCCATTCCCAGGCGACCCACCAGGTGGCTGGCCACGGCCGGGATCGCCAGCTCCCTTGCCAGCGCGACCGCCGACGCATCGCCGGCGCGCGACAGGCGCTCCACCGCGTCCGAGACCGCGTCCAGCTCCCGGGCCTCGCGGTGCGCCGCCACCGCCTCCCTCACCCGGTCCGCGGCGGCCTCGCGCCGCCGGGGCTCGGCCTCCATGTAGGCGCCCACGGCCACGGCCAGCGCGCGGGCCCGGAGCGCCACGTCGTCGGGAGCGGCCGCGGCCGCCTCTACGGATCGCGGGCCCACCGGATGGAGGTCGGGCACCGCGGGCGGAGCGTCGGACGCGCCGGAAACGTCTACCCCAGTGGCCGGAGCGTCGGATGCGCCGGAGACGTCGGCCCCGACGGCCGGAGCGTCGGAGGCGCCGGAGCGGCCGGGACGGGGCGGGTCCTCCCCGCCCGTCGGCCAGGACGCGGCCTCGGCCAGGGCGGCGGGATCCTCGTTCTCGACCTCGTCGAGCGACAGGGGCGGACCCACGGACGCCCTCTCTTCGTCGACGCGGGGCGGGATCAGCTCCACGTCGTCCAGGAGATCCGCGGACGCCAACGACGCGCGCGCCGATCCGGAAGCGGGCGACGCGTCGCCGTTGACGGGCGGACGTGCCTCGGTGGAATCGGCGGAGGCGGCGCTCGCCTCCCCGGTGACGGATGGATGTGCCTCGGTGGAATCGGCGGACGCGACCCTCGCCTCCCCGGCGTCGTCCGGAACCTCCGGGGAGTCGGCGGGCGCGGCGGCGGCCCCGACGGCGTCAGGCCGCGCCGTCTCCGTGGGATCGCCGGACTCTGCGGTCGGCTCCACGGCGTCGTCCTTGGCCGCCGCCTCATCGGTCTCGGCGGGCTCCTGCTGCCGTTCCGCGTCGGAGAAGAGCGCGTCGATGGAGCGCGCCATTCCCTGGAGGGGGCGGGTGTCTTCCATGCTGACCCGTCACGGGGAGGGAGCGGGGGGCGCCGGGGCGCGTACGGGGTTCAATGTACCGTCCCGTGCCTCGATCCACCAAGCGGCCGCCGCACGCCGGCCCGGGTCCCCGTCGACGTCAGATCTCGTACTTGTCCCGGACGTGGCGCGGGAGATCGCGCAGGTAGTCCTCGAAAAACTCGCCTTCGGACTCGATCCCGCCCTCCTCCGAGGCGATCTGGGGCATGTCCATCCCGGCCTCCTCGAAGACCTCCACCAGCGTGATGGTCGGCACCTCGTCCTCCCGGCCGAGGAAGCGGGCGGCCTCGTACCGCTCGGCGCCCGAAAGCACCTGGTCGCCGTGGACCACGAGGGGCGAGCCCGCCCAGCCCATCTCCCGCATCTCCTCCGCGAGCTCGCGGATTCGCTCCCGGGACGGCTCCTCGCCGCTGCGCGGGTCCTGCGCCCTGTCCTTCTCCTGGATGCCACCGTCGCCATGCTTCGCCATATCGTCAGCCGCTCCTTCCGCGTGCGTTCGTCATCGGTGGGGCCTCGGGACAGCGCCCCGTCACCCCGGAAGGGAGCAAGAAGCGTGCAGATTCCCGAGCGCGGTGACCCCGGCGCTCCCGGCTACCGTCCGGGTGGCGGCGCCTCCGATCACGGTCGCGGGATCCGGTCGGCGCCGGCGGCGGCTCCGATCGCGGTCGCGGAAGGGGCCCGGGCCCCGGCGGCGGCGCCGATCACGATCCCCGTATCGGTTTCGACCCCCCGGACATCCCCGCGGTGGCCTCGGTGGCGGCATCGGCGGGGGAGGTGAAGATGATCCGGTTCTGCCACAGGATGAACGCCGCCATGAGCACCAGGAATCCCGAGAAGGCGCGGCGCAGGAAGATCGGCGAAACGTGCGCCACCAGCCGCACACCGAGGAGGATTCCGGCGACCGTGAAGCCGGCGAACAGGGCCAGCGTCGACCAGGGGAGCGCCACCTGGCCCAGGTAGCCCAGGAATCCGGCGCCGGCGTTCATCACCATGATCAGGAGTGACGTCCCCACGGCCTCCTTCATGGGCACGCCCAGGAGGAGGACCAGCGTCGGGACGATGAGGAAGCCACCGCCGACGCCCACCATGCCCGTGAGCACGCCGACGCCCAGCGCAGCGGTTCCCACGATGCTCGCGGGCCGGACCTTGGGGGAATCCGGGTTCACCTCCCGTGCCATGAAGACCGCCGCCACCACCATCGTCAGCGCGAAGAGCGTGAGCTGCGCGGTGCCGGTCATCTGGGTGCCGATCCTGGCGCCGATGAAGGCGCCGACCATGGCGATCACCCCGAAGAAGAGCGCCGTCCTGATGCGCACGTTGCCGTGCCGGCGGTGCCGCAGCTGACGACACCCGAAAACGGAGCCCGGGACCTGCCGCCCACAGTGACCTTTACGTGGCAGGAAGCTGTGGATGCAGCTGCGTATGAATTCGAACTATCGACGTCACTGAACTTCAACG
>JAHWKH010000062.1 GCA_019347995.1 Gemmatimonadota bacterium
CCTGTCCGGATCAAGTCCGGGCAGGGGGTTTCTTTTTATATCCGGATCACCCGGCCAGGGGGTTTCTTTTTGCAGCCGGAGCTCCCTTGCGCCCCGGGGCCGCTCGAATCGAGTGCGAGACAAGGCGGGCGAGGACGTCGAGGAGGGCGAGCACGCGGAGTGAGGACACTACCGGTCTCACATCCGAACCCCGGTCCGGTTCGGGAAGCATCCGCCTGCACCCGCGTCAGAAAAGCGTGTAGAGGAACGGCGCCAGAGCCGAACCCTGCACCACCACGATGAACAGCGAGAGGAGCAGGAGGATCACCACCAGGGGGGAGATCCACCACAGCTTGCGGGCCATGATGAAATCCAGGACCTGGCGCAGCTTGGACGGAGCGGGCATGGCGGCTCAGTACGGTCGATGGGGGCGGGCGCCGTGATCCTCCGCCGGAGTCCAGTAGGTAGCGGTGTCGGGGTCGGGACGGAGCGCCAGGCGCCGACGTCCCACCAGCCGTCCCGCGAGCCCCAGCGGCGTGACGCCCAGGAAGAAGGTAAGGCTCAGCAGGACGCGGGTCACGACGCCGCCGAGTCGTTCCCCCAGGGCCATCCAGCCGCGCTCCACCCGGTCGAGGAGGCCGGGGCTCAGAAGCCCCGTGAGGGCGAAGAGCGCGCCGAGGGCCACGAGCCACGGCCAGAGCGCCCGCTCGCGCCACCAGAAGAATCCACCCAGTGCGCCGAGGGCCCCGGACATGATCAGCCCGAAGCGGCGGAGATGCCGCCGACGGGTGTCGCGGTCCTCTTCCGCCGTCGCCGGGTGGGGGGGGCGGAACGGGTCATCCTCCACCTCCTCGGCTCGTCGGTCTCCCTGCTCTGACGCCCGGAGGAGGCAGTCCTCCAGCACCAGCACGTCCATGCCCGTGGCGAGAAAGTCGCGGTACGCCTCCACGGGCGTGCACACGATGGGCTCCCCGGCCACGTTGAACGAGGTGTTCACCAGCACGCCGTAGCCCGTGCGCGCCCGGAAGTGGCGGAGGAGCGCGTGATAGCGGGGCGCGACGGCCGCCTCCACGGTCTGGATGCGTGCGGAGTGGTCCACGTGGGTCACTGCGGGCAGGTCGCTCCGCACCTCGTGCACCCGCTCGAGGCCTTCCGGCTCCCGCGCGTCGGGACCGGGATCCCGACGCCGCTCCTCCCTCACCGGCGCCACCAGCAGCATGTAGGGCGAGGGCGCGTCCAGGTCGAAGTAGGCGCCTGCGTCCTCGGCGAGGCAGGAGGGCGCGAACGGGCGAAACGACTCCCTCTCCTTGATCCTGAGGTTGAGCGTGCGCTGCATGTCCGGATCGCGGGCGTCGGCCAGGATGCTCCGCGCCCCCAACGCCCGGGGCCCGTACTCCATGCGTCCGTTGAGCCAGCCAACGACGGCGCCCGCGTCGAGCGCCGCGGCCGTCTCGTGCAGCAGCGTCTCCTCGGATAGGCGGCGGTGCGGGATTCCCTCCGCCTCCAGCCAGGCAGCCACCGCATCGGGGGCGTACGAAGGCCCCAGGTAGGAGCCCTTCTGGCGGTCGTGTACGCCGTCCGCCTGCCGCGGCCGCCCAAGGTGCTGGTGCCATGCCCACAGCGCGGCGCCCAGCGCCCCACCGGCGTCTCCCGCGGCCGGCTGGATCCACAGGTCGTCCACCGCTCCCTCCCGCAGGATCCGGCCGTTCCCCACCGAGTTGAGCGCCACGCCCCCCGCCAGGCAGAGACGGCGGTGGCCGGTCTCCCCCGCCACGTGGCACGCCGCCCGAACCATGGCCTCCTCCGTCACCCACTGGACGCTGCGCGCCACGTCCATGTGGCGTTGGGTGAGGGGCTCTTCGGGGCTTCGCGGCGGCCCTCCCATCAGCCGGTGGAAGCGCTCGCCGGTCATGCGCAGACCGTGGAGGTAATCGAAGCAGGAGAGATCCATGCGGAAGGAGCCGTCCTCCCTCAGGTCCACCACGTGCTCCAGGAGCGCATCGACGAAGCGCGGCTCTCCGTACGGTGCCAGTCCCATGACCTTGTACTCGCCGTCGTTGACGCGGAATCCGAGGTAATAGGTGGCGGCGCTGTACAGCAGTCCCAGGCTCGAGGGGAACCTCACCTCCCGCTCCAGGCGCACCTGGTTCCCCTCGCCCACGCCCCAGGCCGTGGTGGTCCACTCGCCCACGCCGTCCATGGTCAGGACGGCCGCGTCGGGGAACGGAGAGGGGAAGAAGGCGGAGGCGGCGTGGGCGGTGTGGTGGTCCGTGTAGAGCAGATCGCCCTCCCATCCTTCCAGCTCCTCGTGAACGCGCTGCTCGATCCACAGCTTCTCCTTGAGCCAGACGGGCATGGCGGCGAGGAACGGGCGCAGGCCCCGCGGCGCCACGGCCAGGGAGGTCTCGAGGAGACGCTCGAACTTGATCCAGGGCTTCTCGTAGAAGGCGACGTGGTCGAGCCGCGCCGGCGTGATCCCCGCTTCGGCGAGGCAGTAACGGGCCGCCCCGGCGGGAAAGGAGGGGTCGTGCTTGACGCGGCTGAAGCGCTCCTCCTGGGCCGCCGCCACGATCTCGCCGTCGCGCACGAGGCACGCGGCGGCGTCGTGATAGAAGGCGCTGATCCCCAGGATCCAGGTGGGCACGCCGCTTCTCAGCCGTCGCGGTCCTGGAACGGCGACAGGAGAGCCCGCACCGCCCCCCCCGGATCCGCCGCACCCATCACGGCTCCGATCACGGCCGTGCCCGCGGCTGCGGTCCTCGCCACGTCCGCGGCGCGCTCCGGCGTCACGCCACCGATGGCGACGACGGGGATGGCCACGGCCCGCGCCACCTCGTCCAGCCGCTCCAGACCGATGACCGCGCCGGCGTCGGCCTTGGAGCCGGTCCCGAAGACATCGCCACAGCCCAGGTAGGCGGCGCCTTCCTCCCGGGCCCGGCGGGCGCGTTCCGGGTCGTCCGTGGAGTAACCCACGAGAAGGGCGTCGCCCGCGGCTTCGCGAACGGCCGCCAGGGGAAGGTCGTCGGGCCCCAGGTGCACCCCGTCGGCTCCGGCAGCCAGCGCCACGTCGAGGCGGTCGTTCACGAACAGGAGGGCGCCGGCCTCGCGGGTGAGTGCGCGCAGCCGGCGGGCGCGGTCGAGGAGGATCCGGGCGGGCGCGCCCTTGTCGCGGAGCTGGATCGCCCGTGCCCCGGCGGCCAGGGCGGCCTCGACCACCGTCTCGACCGTGCGCCCGTGCCTCTCGGGAAGCCGGGGGTCGGTGATCACGATGAGCCGGAGGGCCCGACGAAGGTCCACGGCGTCTCAGGGGTTCGGCGGAGGGGGGCCGGCCGCCGTGTCCGCCTCGACCGGGTCGGCCACCGAATCCCCCGCGTCGACGGGGCCCCGCACCCCCACGGTGGCCCGCGCCGTGTCCCACGCCCGCCGGGCCGCGACCCGCGCTCGATTGTGCTCCGCCAGCGACCCGGTGAACAGATGCCGGCCGTCCGGAAGGGCCACGAAATAGAGGTCGTCGGTCTCGGCGGGCTCCAGGGTCGCGTCCAGCGCCCGCTCCCCGGGGGCGCCGATGGGCCCCGGTGGCAGCCCGCGCTGCGTATACGTGTTGTAGGGGTTGTCGGCCACCGAATCGATGGCGGCGTACAGGAGGCGGGCGCGATACCCGCCGAGAGCGTACAGGACCGTGGGATCGGCCCCGAGCAGCATGCGCCGCTCCAGCCGGTTGTGGTACACGCCGGCGATGGCCGGCATCTCCTCGAGCCGGCGGGCCTCGGCCTGGACGATGGAGGCGAGCGTCACGGCCTCGCGCTCGCTCATCCCCAGGCTGTCCAGGCGCGCCCGCCGCTCCTCCGTCCAGTAGGCCCGGTAGCGATCGGTCATGGTCGCCACGACGCGGTCCAGGCTCGTCCCCGGCGCGAATCGGTAGGTGTCGGGAAAGAGATAGCCTTCTAGGCCGGGCCCGGGCACCTCCCAGCGCTCCGAGGCCGTGTCGGCGGTCAGGCGCCGCAACACGGTGTCGGCGGGAAGCCTCGTGATCTGTGCGATGCGGGGAGCCATCTGCCGGAGCGTCCATCCCTCGGGGATGGTCATCGTGGAGGTGACGACGCGGCCCTCCGTCAGCGTTTCCACGATGCGGCTCCAGGCCTCTCCCGGGCGCAGTCTGTACGTCCCGGCCCGGACGCCTCGATCGGCGCGCTTCAGCCGGACGTACGCCTGGAAGAGGAGGCCGTAGTCGACGATCCCCCGGGACGTGAGCGAGTCGGCCACCTCCCCGAGCCCGGCGCCGGTGGGCACCGTGACCTCGACGGGCTCGCCGGTGGGATCGCCACCACAGCCGGCCAGGAGCGTCAGCGTCAGCAGCGCCCACGACGGGCCGCGACTCATCGCTCCCGCTCCCCGTCCAGCCAGCGCTGGAGGATCAGGGCCGCCGCCCCCGCGTCCACACGCTCCTTCCGCTCCCGCTCCTTCCTGGGCAGGCCGCTGCCACGGATGGCCCGCTCGGCGCTCGCGGACGTGAAGCGCTCGTCCACGTAGTCGACGGGCACGCCCAGTCGCCGACCGAGCTCCTCGCCGGCCTCGCGGATCTCGGCACACCACGGCGTCTCCTCCCCGTCCAGACCCAGGGGGAGGCCCATGACGACGCGGCCGACCGCGTGCTCGCGGGCCAGGGCCTCCAGCGCCTTCCAGGGGGGGCGCTTGCCCCTGCGCCGCAGCAGCGTGTCCACGGGAGACGCCAGGGTGCGCGTGGGATCGCTCAGGGCCACGCCGATGCGCCGCGCGCCGAAGTCCACTCCCATCACGCGGGTCCGATCCTGCACGGGGGCGGGAACGGCGCCGTCAGAGCTCGGCGAGGGCGCGATCGAGGTCCCGCCCCTCCAGAAGCAGGCCGTAGAGCTCGTGCACGGCGGCCTCCGAGCCGAAGGCGAAGGTGCAGCGGTCATCCCCCCGACTGCGGCAGGCCACCTCGAGGACGGCCACGGGGCCGTCCGCCGCCCGCGAGAGAACGCTGGAGAGGAGACCGGAGCCGAACGCGCAGGCGGGCTGGTGCTCCGAGCCTTCGGGGAGCGCCTCCGCCCAGTCGGGGCTCGACAGGAGCCCGATCCCGGGGTGTGGGACGCTGTGCTCCAGCGTGCCCCATCCCCGGCGGTCCAGGAAATCGGACAGGCCCCGCCAGAAGGAGTGCTCGTCCCGGCTGCGGGGATCGCCGCCCCCCGTGAAGGCCTCGAAGAGACGCCCCCCGGCGTCGTAGCCCGCGGCGTGCAGGGCATGGACGGCGGCCAGCGGGCCCGCCTCGTCGCGGAGCGCGCGGCGCAGCCCGGCCAGCGCGGCGGCGGGGAAGGCGACCTCTCGGATCTGGGTTCGGGTCGTGTCCACGGATACTCCTGGGCGGCCCCGCGGGAACGAACCGCGGAGGTGCGTCGTACGAAGGAGCCGAAATATACGACGGGTCGGGCGCCGGGCCACCGGGCCGCGACCGCCACTTCGTCCACAGGGTCTCCGTGCGTCTCCTCCATCGACGTGCTCCTCTCCTCGTCCTCGTGGCGCTCGCCGCCACGACCCCACCGGCCGTGGCCCAGGCGGGATCTCCGGCAGGGCCCGTGCCGACGGAGCTTCTCGAGGCGAGGCGGCAGCGGGTGCTCGCGGAGCTCGACGGCGCCGCCGCCGTCTTCGGAGCCGATCGCCTGCGCGACATCGAGGGCGACTATCCCCAGGACTCGGATTTCCGTCAGGACAACGACTTCTTCTATCTCACAGGCCTGGAGGAGCCGGAGGCCTGGCTCGTCCTGAACGGCGACCGTCCCGGGGCGGTGACGCTCTATCTGCAGCCCCGCCAGCCCGAGCAGGAGGTGTGGACCGGGGTCCGGCTGGACCTGGACCAGGCCGCCGACATCAGCGGCGTTCGCGACGTGCGCCCCGTGGGCCGTCTCACGCAGGACCTCCGGGCCCTGGATGCGGCCGACGAGCCCGTGGTGGTCTCGTGGGGCGATCCACGCAACGCCGCGGCGCTGGGGGACCTCGTGGGCGAGCGCACGAAGCCCGCGGGACCGCTGATGGCACGGCTGCGCCTGGTGAAGGACGCCGACGAGATCGCGCGTCTGCGGCGGGCCATCGACATCACCCTGGAAGCGCAGCGCGAGGCGTGGCGCCTGACGCGCCCCGGACTGCACGAGTATGAGCTCGAGGCGGCCATCGAGTACGTCTTCCGTGCGCAGGGCGCGGAGCGGGTCGGGTTCCCCTCCATCGTCGCGTCGGGCCCCCACACCACGACGCTGCACTA
The DNA here is from genome assembly GCA_019347995.1 of Gemmatimonadota bacterium. Next base: position 6,254 of record JAHWKH010000062.1, read on the forward strand.
CGACAAGAATCGGCGCCAGGTCCGTGCGGGCGACCTGGTCCTGGCGGACGTGGGCGCCGAGTTCGGATACTACACCGCCGACATCACCCGCACCTTCCCGGCCAGCGGCGAGTTCACTCCGCGCCAGCGGGCGGTCTACGAGCTGGTCCTGGGCGCGCAGGAGGCGGGCCTGGAGGCGGTCAGGCCGGGCAACACCATCCAGGACGTCCAGGCCGCCGCCCGCGCATACATGGAGCGGAACTCCGGCGACCTGTGCGGCGCGTACGCCTGTACGCGATACTTCATCCATGGCGTCTCGCACTGGCTCGGCATGGACGTGCACGACGTCGGGGCCATCATGACGCCTTTCGAGCCGGGAATGGTGCTCTCGGTGGAGCCGGGTATCTATCTTGCCGACGAGGCGCTGGGTGTGCGGATCGAGGACGACGTTTTGGTGACCGAGGAGGGCCACGAGCTCCTCTCGGGCTTCCTTCCCCGCGAATCCGAAGCGATCGAGGCCGTCATGCGGGAGGACCCGCGCTGGGTCCAGAATCGCTGACGGTCCCCACCTGCCGGGCGCCGCATCGTGCGGCGGGCCGGCGCATCCAAAGGAGCGATCCATGGAGTACGATCACGAGGCTCAGGTCTTCAACTTCATCTCCGGCCTCATCGTGGGCGCGGTCCTGGGCGCGGGCATCGCGCTGCTCACGGCGCCGGACAGCGGGCGGAAGACCCGCAAGCGCATCCGGAAGACCAGCCATCGCATCCGCGGCGAGGCGGGCGACCGCTTCGACGATCTCGCCGACGACGTGAAGGGGAAGGTGGACGACGCCCTCCAGGGAGCGCGGAAGCGGTTCTCCTGACCCCGCCGAGGTCAGAGGTTCCGCAGGAGCTCCTGGGCTTCCTGCTTGAGGACGGGGTCCACGGGGTCGAGGGCCGGGCGTTCCAGCACCTCGCGCAGGTGCCGGCGGGCCTCCTCGACCTCGCCCCGGTCCACGAGCAGGCGCGCCAGGACGAGGCGGTGCATGAGCACCTCCGGCGAGAGCTCGACGGCCCGCCGCAGGTGCCGCTCGCCCTCCGCCCAGCTCGCCTCCTCGAAGGTGCCGGCGCCCAGGAGCTTGCGGGCCAGGAAGCGTGTGATGCCGTTGAGGCGCATCACCTCGGCGTGCCACTGCCCCAGCACCTCGTGCGCTCCGGCGTGGAGGGAATCCCTCTCCAGGACGAAGAGGGCCTCCTCCCGGACCCTCTGGGCGAGCTGGATCCGGGTGCGCGGCCCCTCGTCCCCGGCTCGCCGGCTCAGGGCCACCGACAGCCAGTGATGCCCCTCGATGCCCTCCGGCCGCGCGTCCACGGCGCGAGCGGCGAACCCCTCCGCGTTCCTGTACCACGTCTGGCGGGCCTCTTCGTCGCGGGTGAGAATCCCCAGGGAGACGGCCTCGCGGGAGGCTCGCCAGAGGGCTCCGTAGTGGGTGGGGTCCTCGTCCAGCAGCTCCTGGAACGTATCCAGCGCCTCGCGTGGCCGATGGCGTGCGTGCAGGTCGTCGCCTTTCAGGACCGCCTTGGCGGCGGGCGGGTCGCCGAGCCCCCCGACCGTCTGGCCGTGGAGTCCCTGGGAGAAGGGGCCGGCGGCCAGGAGGACGGAGAAGAGGCAGCGGAAGGCACGCGACATGGGGCCCCGTGGGACCGCGGGGGGCGGGGGAAGGGAACGTCCGAATCTCCGCTGGGCGCGGCGGGCCGTCAATGATCCCTGCCCGGGTCATCGAGGCGAAGCGCGACGGCCGCGCCCTCTCGCGGGGTGAGATGGAGACGTTCTTCCAGGCTTATCTGCGGGGCGACGTGGCCGACGAGCAGGTGGCGGCCCTCCTCATGGCGGTCTTCTTCCGGGGGATGGAGCCGGAGGAGCTGGACGCGTTGACGCGGATCATGCTCGAGTCGGGGGATCGTCTCGACCTGGGCGACCTGGACGGCCCGCGCGTCGACAAGCACTCCACCGGCGGCGTCGGAGACAAGGTGTCGCTGGCGCTGGCGCCCCTGGCGGCGGAGCTGGGCATCTACGTGCCGATGATGTCCGGGCGCGGCCTCGGCCACACCGGCGGCACGCTGGACAAGCTGGAGGCCATCCCGGGGTTCCGCACCGACCTCTCCCTCGACGAGTTCCGCCGCGTCCTCGGCGACGTCGGGTGTGCGATGATCGGCCAGACGCCCGAGATCGCGCCGCTGGACGGCCGCCTCTACGCCCTTCGCAGCGCCACCGGCACGGTCCCCTCCCTCCCCCTGATCGCGTCCAGCATCATGAGCAAGAAGCTGGCGGAGGGCCTGACCGGGCTGGTGCTCGACGTGAAGCTGGGAGAGGGAGCCTTCCTGGCGGGGGAGGATCTCGCCTTCGACCTGGCGCGCACGATGGTCCGCCTCGGGGAGGCGCACGGCGTGCGGACCGTGGCGCTGACCACCGCGATGGACCGTCCGCTCGGGCGTGCCGTAGGCAACGCCCTCGAGGTGGCCGAGGCCGTGGCGTGCCTGCGTGGAGGCGGCCCGGACGATCTGAGGACGGTCGTGGTCGCCCTGGCCGCCGAGATGGCGATGGTGGCCGGGCCGTGGACGGAGCGTGAGGCGGCGGCCGAGCGGGCGGCGTCGGCCCTTGACGACGGGAGCGCCCTGGAGCGATTCGGCAGGCTGGTGGCGGCCCAGGGAGGCGACACGGACGTCGTGGACCGGCCCGGGCGATCGCTTGCCAGCGCTCCCGAGACGGCGGTCCTCGAGGCGGCGCGGAGCGGCGTGGTCGAGGCGGTGGCTCCGAAGGTGCTGGGGTGGGCGGTGGTGGAGCGGCTGGGGTAGGCTCGATCGTCGATCATCGAGCCAGGACTTTCCCCCAAAAAAATCGCCGGCGAATCTCCGTCACGTTGTTGAGTCACAACTGCGATCTCGGCCCCGCTTTCCGCCGAGGGCTGCGGTTTTGTCCCTCAAAGGTATATAAACACGATTCGGCCACATACCTGGCCAACGAGATGTCGATTGTGTACCGGACAGGTACAAACGACCACCCACGAGTCCCGCAGCCACCACGAAATCGCAGTTCGACCCCCGCCCCTCGATACTCGGTTCCCGGTGGTGGCCCGGCGGATATCAGCAAGCTGTACGGCCGACGGATGGAGCACCTGGCGCGGGTGCGCGACGGCTCCACCGGAGAGTTGACGGGCGGCTACCGGTGCTGCGACCTGGGGCGCCGCCGGGCCAAGTGCGGATTCTGGCCGCGGACGTCTACAAGGCGAGGAAACGGATCTTCGGCCTGGCGGAATTCCGCTTCTACGCGTTGGCCGAGGGCATCGAGCACGTCCTCTATGGCCGCAGCGGAGGCATCGAGGCCCCACAACCACCACCCTGGCCGACGAACCCTACGCTTGTTTCCAGCCGAGGCCTGAAAAAATGGGGAAAGCCCATAACATCGAGCAGGTTGACCGTTGAGGCGCTTTTGTTATACTTCGGGCTGCCTGGCCCCCATCGTCTAGTGGACTAGGATATCTGGTTCTCAGCCAGAAGACCGGGGTTCAATTCCCCGTGGGGGTCC
>JAHWKH010000063.1 GCA_019347995.1 Gemmatimonadota bacterium
GGGAACATAAGGGGACGCCGATCGGTCGATCCAGAGGCCGGAAGGACGGCGCCGCGGAGACGATCCTCGCCCACCCCTCCGTCGTGGTCTATAGTTGGTGCCGTCCAATCCGTCCCGGACCGGGAGCGATCATGAGCACCACCCCTGTCATCCAGCACTGGCTGGTACCCGTGGCCCGGGGAGCCGGGCTGCTGGACGCCGTGCGGCTCCACGTGGATTCGGGAACGGCCATTCCAGAAGCCTGGAGGCTCGTCGCCCTGGCGGCGGGCGTCGACGAGGACGAGCTCGCCGACCACGTCGCCCGCCACTACCGCCTGGGGCGGGCCGATCCATGGGCCCGGGACGCCCACGCGCACCGGCTGCTGCCGGCCTCGCTGGCGCGGCGGCTCCACGTGGTGCCGCTCCGCTATACGGACCGGAGCCTGGTCGTGGCGACGGCCGACCCGGTGAGCATGGAGGCGGAGCGTGAGATCGCCCACGTCTCCAGCCGCACGGTGCACTTCGAGGTGGCGGCCCCCGCAGCCATCGAGACCGCCATCGTCTCCATCTATCCGGAGGAGGAGGAGCAGGGACACGAGGTTCACCACCTCCTCCCCGAAGAGCGCGGAGGCCCGCACGTGCTGGTGGTCGACGACGACCCGGGCACGAGGCTCCTCCTGCGCACGATCCTCCAGGAGCGCGACTTCCGCGTCACCGAGGCCGCCGACGGCGTCCAGGCGCTCGCGGTGCTGGACGGACCCGAGGCGGTCCACCTGGTGACGCTCGACCTGATGATGCCCGAGATGGACGGCATCGAGGTGCTGCGTCGGATCCGCTCACGGGTGCGAACCGCCGGGCTGCCGGTCATCGTGGCTACGGCCAAGGACGACCCGGAGGTGGAGGTGGAGCTCTTCGAGGCGGGCGCCGACGATTTCGTCGTGAAGCCCATCGATCCGCCTCGCTTCATCCTCCGCATCCAGGCGGTCCTGCGGCGAAGGAGCGGATCGCTGCGCGGCACTTCCTGAGCGTCCGCGGCGCTCGCACTGGCTGGAGGTACTTCCGGTTTTCACAGGATCGGGCACGGAAACTGCTCTTCGGAGGGAGCGAGGGGGCGGACGCGCCGCCCCCACCGAACACGGCAAGGAAGAGTGGTCGTGTCCAAGTTCGCCCTGTATCTCATCGGGTACGTCATCTTCGTGGCCGGAGTAGGTCTGGCCATGAACCTGCTGGGCATCCCGCCGATGTGGATCGGCGTGACCGTCCTCATCCTCGTCGGTCTGGGGATCGCCGGCGGCGCCAACAAGACGAAGCAGGACGACGTGACGGCTGGCTGAGCCGGCGCCGCGCAGGCGTCATCGCGGGTGACGGGCGCCTCAGAAGCGGCCCCGCGCCCGCTCCTTTCCAGGCAGGATCTCCAGACACGTGGTCCACCACCCGGTGAGGATGGTCTCCACGAACTCCTCGGGCAGCCCTTCCGCCCGCATCTCATCCGCCAGGCGGGCGTGGTCGTAGGCGACGGGCACGAACGTCACGTCCAGCTCGCGACCGCGGCCCTCCAGGAGCGCGTACCACACCTCCGTGCGGCCGTCGTTGGCCGGACGCCCCAGAGCACCCGCGTTGACCCAGGCACCGCCGCCGGGCGGAAGCCCGACCGATCCGCTCGGGAGGGGAGGTGGAGCCGCCGGTCCGGAGGCGTCCGCGGCGGGCAGGCCCGCCAGCCCCTCGCCGTCGCCGTCCCACCCCCGACTCCAGTGCAGCCCGGTGTGGGTGCCCAGCCCCACGTCGGCCCCGTGCTCCCGGACGAGGCGCGTCAGGAAGTGGGTCGGCGTCGTGGTCTCCCACAGGAACTCGTTCATCTGCCGGGGGCTGCCGTGACAGGCCAGCACCTCGAGCCCACCGAGGCGGAAGCGCAGCGAACGCGGCAGCCCCGCCATCCAGCGACGGTTGCGGGGCGAGGTGTTCTCGAACGTGTAGCGGTAGGACAGGTGGGCGAAGTGGTTGTCCCGTGGATCGGTGTAGCCGCACTGGCAGTCGTCGAGCCCGCGCGCGAGGGAATCATCGTAGTTGCCGCGCACCACGGGGATCCCCTCGTCCCGCAGCAGCGGAAAGACGCGGTCCGGGTGCGGCCCGAAGGCGCCCAGGTCGCCGAGACAGATCAGCGCCTCGGCTCCGCGGGAGCGGGCGTCGTCCACCGCGGCGCGCAACGCCAGGTGGTTGGAGTAGACGCCACCGAACACGGCGACGCGCCGGAAGTCCCCCAGGCGGGACTCGCTCACCGGTCGGCGCCGACGGGCAGGTTCGAGCAGATCGACCCTTCCGTGTAGCACGTCCAGCAGGCCGATTCGGACAGGAGGGCGGGCCGCGACGCGGCCTCCTCCAGCGTGTCGCCCAGGCGGGCCGACGGCGCCTCCAGGAGGATGGGACACGCGTGCACGCCACGGGCGCTCACCAGTCGGGCACGGCGGCAGAGGAGCCGGTCCAGGTCGAAGCCGTGCAGCATCTCGTGGGTGACGCGCTCCGCCACCGCGTACCCGCCGCTCCGCTCGGCCTCGGCGCCGATCCTGAGGGGAGGAAGGATCTTGAGGCGGGGCCTCCGGTAGCCGACGCCGGCGAGGAGGTCCCGGAATCCCGCCAGGACGTCGCCACCCTCCTCCTCCGGCCAGCTCCTCATGCAGGTGATGATGGGGAGGAATCCCGCGGCGACCAGGCGCTCCACGCCCGCCATGGCGCGATCGAACGAGCCCTCGCCGCGCAGGGCGTCGTTCGCTTCGGCCGTCACCCCGTCGAGGCTGACCCGGAGCTCCAGCGTGTAGGGCGAGGAGACCGCGGCCGCCGCCAGGCGGACCACGGCCCGCGCCGGGAGCAGCGTCGCGTTGGTGAGAACCGTCGCGGGCCCGAGAGCCAGGGCGTCCTCCAGGATCTCCACCATCCCGGCATGCATGAAAGGCTCTCCGCCGGTGAAGTAGTACTCCTTCACGCCCAGCTCCACGGACGCCTCCAGGGCCTCTCTCACCGCCGCGCGCTCCATGAACCAGAACGCGTCGTTGTCGGGGGCGCACGAGATGAAGCAGTGGCGGCAGCGGAGGTTGCACACCGTGCCGCTTACCTGGAACCAGAGCTGGTCCAGGGAGGCCAGGGGCACCTCGGGAGGGGCCGAGGGGGAGGGCTGGAGTCGGACGAGGGTGTCGGGCATGGGAGAAGGATCGAGGAACGGGCGCCCCTCCGCTACCCGAAAGGTACCGGGAAGGGTCGACGGTTCCGCACCGAAACCTTCCGCCGGCTCCGTGCGTCGGGCAGGAGGAGAATACAGCCTGGCTATTTCTTCGTGATTGTAGAACATTGCTCTCCATGCCGACGGACGCGCTGCTGGGAACGTTCGAGATGGTGGTCCTGCTGGCCGTGGTCCGCCTGGGCGGCGACGGCTACGGCGTTACGCTGCGCCGGGAGATCGAGGAGCGCACGGGCCGCGACGTGGCCCTGGGCTCCGTCTACGCGACGCTGGCGCGCCTGGAGGAGAAGGGCCTGGTGGCCAGCCACGAGGGCGCATCCACCCCGGTGCGGGGCGGGCGTGCCCGCCGTCTCTACCGCGTGGAGCCGGCGGGGCTGAGGGCCGTGGAGGCCTCACGGCGCGTCCTGTCGCGCATGTGGGAGGGCGTCGTGGGATGAGCGCCCCTCCGCGCTGGGCCCGCTGGCTCGTCGCCGTGACGGCGCCGCCCCGGGACCGGGACGTGATGCTGGGAGACCTGGACGAGGAGCACGAGGCCCGCGTGGCCGCGGGGGATGCCCGGGGTGCGCGGCGCTGGTACGGGCGGCAGGCGCTGCGCTCGGTGGGCCCGAACCGGCTCCGCCGGCTCCGGGAGGGCCGGCGGGGGACGCACGACTACGGGAGGGGAGGCGGAATGGAGACGCTCACGCAGGACGTTCGCTGGGCCGGTCGCACCCTCGTGCGGAGCCCGGGCTTCGCCGCGACCGTGATCCTGACGCTGGCGCTGGGCATCGGCGCCAACGCCATCGTGTTCAGCGTGGTGAACGGGCTGGTGCTGAACCCCTTCCCCTTCCCCGAGCCGGAGCGGCTGGTGGGCGTGGGGGCGGCGTTTCCCCGCGCGGGTCGGGAGCTGACCTTCTGGGAGAGCCTCTCCACCGCCGAGGTGCAGGACGTCGGGCAGGGAGCCACCACGTTGGAGCGCGTGGTGGCGTGGGACATGGGCAATCGTCAGATCGCGGGCGAGGGGCCTCCACGCAACGTCTTCACCGGCTTCTGGTGGGGCGATGCGCTGCGCACGCTGGGCATGGAGCCCCACCTGGGGCGGGGCTTCAGCGACGAGGAGGTCCGGGAGGGTCGCGCCGTGGCGCTGGTGAGCCACCGGCTCTGGCGGGAGTCCTTCGGGGCGGACCCGTCCCTCGTGGGACGCTCGATCCTGGTCGGCGGCAGCCCCCACGCCGTGGTGGGCGTGCTGCCGCCCGGCGCGCTGCTCTACGGCATGGACCTGTGGACCGTCATGCCGGCGGGCATGGACGCGTTCGCCCGGGACCGCCGGCAGTTCCAGATGCTGGCGCGCCTCCGCGACGGAGCGACGCTGGAGCAGGCGAACGCCGAACTGGAGGCGCTCGCCGCCGGAGTGGCCGCCGACCACGCCGCCGCCTTCCCCGAGTACGTCGGCTGGCGTCTCCAGGCACGCACCTGGAACGACATCAACGTCGGCATCCTGCGGCCGGCTGCGGCCGTCCTCCTGGCCGCGGTAACGCTGGTCCTCCTGCTGGTGTGCGCCAACGTGGCCAACATGCTCCTGGCCCGCTCCAGCGCCCGCCGCCGCGAGATGGCGGTGCGCTCGGCGCTCGGGGCGGGGCGGTCGCGCCTCGTGCGCCAACTCCTCTCCGAGAGCCTGCTGGTGGCGCTGGTGGGCGCCGCCGCGGGGCTGGTCCTGGCGCGGCTGGCCCTCGGGGGCGTGCAGCGGGTCCTGGACTCGATGGCGCTGCCCGTGGCCGGGAACGTGGCGCCCGACGTCACGGTGCTGCTGTACACGGCCGGCGTGGCCGTGGCCGCCGCCGCCGTGTTCGGGCTCCTGCCCGCCCTCCACGCGGCCGGGGGAGACGTGCGCGAGGCCATGGCCGAGGGTGCCGCCACGGGAAGCGCGTCCCGACAGCGGCTCCAGCGCGGGCTCGTCGGCGCCGAGGTGGCGCTGGCCCTGGGCCTCCTGGCCGGCGGCGGGCTGCTGGTGAACAGCATGGCGCGCATGGGTCGCGTGGACCCGGGCTTCGACGCGGAGGGCGTTCTCACGGCCCGGCTGACCCTCCAGTGGGAGGAGTACGGCCAGGACGGGATCCGCGCGTTCTTCCAGCGCCTCCGCGAGGAGGTGGGAGCGCTCCCCGGCGTGACCGACGTGGCCACGACGAGCCAGTTCCCTCCACGCTCGTTCCTGCGCAACCGGTTCTGGATCGAGGGCATGACGCTGGAGTCGGGGGGCGCCCTCCCCCTCGCCCTCACCACGGTGGTGAGCCCCGGCTATTTCAAGGCCATGGGCATGCAGATCGTGCGCGGACGGACGCTGGAGACCACGGACGTGTCCGGCGGCGAGATGGTGGGGGTCCTCAACGAAGCCGCCGCTCGGCGCTGGTTTCCCGACCGCGATCCCCTGGGCGCGCGCCTCAAGCTGGGCGGGCCCGACTCGGACGAGCCCTGGTTCAGGGTGGTGGGGGTGGTGGCGGACACCCGCAACCGGGGGCTCGACCAGCCCACGGAGCCCGAGCTGTTCGCGTCGCAGCAGCAGGCGGGGGGAGGCAACCAGTACTTCCTCGTGGTCCGGATCGACGTGCCGCCGCGCTCCGTGCTGCCGGGCATCCGCCGGGCGGTGGCGTCGCTCGACCCGGACCAGCCCATCTACGCCGTGCAGACCGTGGAGGAGGCCTTCGAGGAAGGCGCCGCCACGCGCCGCGCTACGACCCTCTCGCTGGGCCTCTTCGCCCTGTTCGCGCTGGCGCTGGCGGGCGTGGGCATCTACGGCGTCGTGGCCTACGCCGTGGCGGCCCGCACGCGTGAGATCGGGCTTCGCATCGCGCTGGGGGCCGAAGGGGGCCGGGTGAGGCGGCTCGTGGTGCGCCAGGCCCTGGTGCCGGTGGCCGCCGGCGGTGCCGTGGGCCTGGCCCTGGCGATGGTCCTGGGCCGGGCCATGGAGGGCATGCTCTTCCAGGTCAGGGGCACCGACCCGTGGACGCTGGCCGCCGTCACCGCCGTCCTCGCCGTGGTGGCCCTGGCAGCGAGCTGGATACCCGCCCGGCGGGCGAGCCGGCTGGACCCGGTGCGGGCCCTGCGGATGGAGTGACGGGCGACAAGGAGCGCTGCGCGCGTGCGCTCCAGGTGGCAGAGGCTGCCTCTTGTCCTCAGGACACTAGTACCGGTGCTCCGCCACCACGCTGCCGTCGTCCCTGTGGACCACCAGCGCGCCGTGGCGGGAGCGGGCGAGCTCCCTTCCCACGCGCAGCGCCGACTCCTTCTCGGCACACGTGGTGACGGTGGTCGCGTCCCTCTCTTCCTGCACGGTCCAGTGCCCCCGTTCGGGGACCACGTGATAGGTGGTGCTGGGATAGACCACGGCGCTCCTCCGGTCGTGTCGCCCCTTATGGACGGATGCGGCCATCCTCGAAGGCACGAAGCGTGCCGACGGCGGTATCACGCGGCCCGCCGACGCTCCCGACGCGGTGGGCCGTCCCCGACGCCCCGCACGACCCGCAGGAGGATCCCGCATGAGCCTCGACGCCGTCAACCCGGCCACCGGCACCGTCATTCGCAAGTATCCCGAGATGGAGGACGGCGCCGTGGAGGACATCCTCGCCCACGCGCACCAGGCGTACCTCGAATGGCGGGACACGGACTTTCCGGACCGGGCCGCCCCCATGCGCGCCGCCGCCACCATCCTCCGCGACCGGAGCCGCGAGCTGGCCGAGCTCATGACCCGCGAGATGGGCAAGCCGGTGGCGGCCGGCGAGGGCGAGGTGGAGAAGTGCGCGTGGGTGTGCGAGCACTACGCCGAGCACGCCGAGGCCTTCCTGGCGCCGGTGCGGGTGGAGACCGAGGCCACCCGCAGCTACTGGACGCACCGCCCGCTGGGCGTGGTGCTGGCCGTCATGCCGTGGAACTTCCCCTTCTGGCAGGTCTTCCGCTTCGCCGCTCCGGGCCTCATGGCCGGGAACGCCGGCGTGCTGAAACACGCGTCCAACGTGCCGGGCTGCGCCCTGGCCATCGAGGAGGTCTTCCGGGACGCGGGCTTCCCGGAGCACCTCTTCCGCACGCTCATGATCGGCAGCCCGGCCGTCGAGAAGGTCATCGAGGACGAGCGGGTCCGCGCCGTGACCCTCACGGGCAGCGTGGGAGCCGGCAAGGCGGTGGCCTCGAAGGCCGGATCGCTGGTGAAGAAGACGGTGCTGGAGCTGGGGGGCAGCGACCCCTACGTGGTGCTGGAGGACGCGGACCTGGCGGCGGCGGCGGAGACGTGCGCCAGCAGCCGCCTCATCAACTCCGGACAGAGCTGCATCGCCGCGAAGCGCTTCGTGGTGGTGGACGCGGTCCACGACGCGTTCCTGGAGCGCTTCAGCGCGCGCATGAAGAAGGCGAAGATGGGCGATCCGCTGAAGGAGGACACCGAGATCGGACCGCAGGCCACCGAGGCGCTGCGGGACCAGCTCCACGACCAGGTGCGGCGGAGCGTGGACGCGGGCGCCCGCCTCGTCGTCGGGGGCGAGGTCCCCGACAAGGCCGGCGCCTGGTATCCCCCCACGGTGCTGGCCGACGTGGCGCCGGGGATGCCGGCGTGGGAGGAGGAGCTGTTCGGTCCCGTGGCCGCGGTGATCCGGGCCGACGACGAGGAGGACGCCATCCGCATCGCCAACGCCACCTCGTTCGGCCTCGGCGCCGCCGTCTTCACGAAAGACCTGGAGCGTGGCGAGCGGATCGCCCGCGATCGCCTCGAGGCGGGCTGCTGCTTCGTGAACGCCCTGGTGAAGTCCGACCCGCGCCTGCCCTTCGGTGGCATCAAGGAGAGCGGCTACGGACGGGAGCTCTCGCCGCTGGGGATCCGCGAGTTCGTGAACGTGAAGACGGTGTGGGTGGACTGACGGCGACCCGTGGGAAGCCCGGGGGCCCGCGGGTCAGTCCACCAGCCCCCGGCCCCGCCAGTGCTTCATCGGAAGCTCCAGCTCCTCGATGAGCCCGGTCTCCACGCGGAAGAGCCAGCCGTGGAGCGACGGCGCCGCACCCCGGTCCCGGCAGGACTGATAGGCGGGCGACGCCGCCACCGCCTCGACCTGGGCCACCACGTTGCGGGCCGACAGCAGATCCGCCCGGGCCTCCGGCTCGTCCAACGCCTCCAGCTCGGCCGCGATGGACCGGCGCAGCTCCTCGAGCGGCTCGAGCCACCGGCGTACCGGCCCACGCGCCGACCCGTCCAGGGCCGCCTGCACGCCGCCGCAGCGCGTGTGGCCGCACACGATGACGTGTCGCACCTCCAGCGAGCCGATGGCGAAGTCCAGGACGGCCTGGACGTTGAGGTCGTCGGCCCCCACCTGGTTGGCCACGTTGCGGTGGATGAACAGCTCGCCCGGCTCCGTCTGGGTGATGACGTTGAGGGGCTTCCTGCTGTCGGAGCAGCCGATGAGGAGGAAGGCCGGCCGCTGACCCTCCGCGAGGCGGCGGAAGTACCCGGGATCCTCCGCCAGGCGCTGGTCCACCCAGAGGCGGTTGTTCTCCAGGAGCTCGCCGTAGTCGTGGCCCTCGGCGACGCCGCCCATCAGACCGTGCGCCCTTCGAACGTCGGCACCGCCCCCTCCATCTCCGCGGCCACGTCCTCGGCGGAGCGCATGGCGGACAGGTCCAGCTCGAAGTCGGGGTGCTCGGGCGCGGCCAGCTTCTCGACGAGCTCGCGGGCCTCCCGTTTCGAGAGCCCCGCCCCCTCGAGGGCCGCCGCGTCCATGGTCGCGCCCTCGCGCGCACGCACGCCGCCGTCCGCCCCGGGCTCGAGAAGCCGGGACAGCACGGTGCGCTCGGCCCGGCTGAAGGGGCGCCCCGCCAGGTCGTAGTCCACCCACGCCTCGTAGGAGAGGGGCGCCACCCGCTTCACGATCCCGGCCATGACCTCCGCGAAGGCCCGGATCTCCCACTGGGCGTGGGGATCCACGCGCAGGCGCAGGAAGTGGAGCAGGTTGTGGAGGTCGATCTTCCAGTACCACTGGGTATACGTCGAGAGCGGCAGGTCGATGCGGGCCAGCTCCCGGGCCACGTTCTCCTCCAGCATCCAGCCGTAGCCGTCGCCGGCGTCGCGCCGCAGCGCCTCCCAGCGGCGCACCGCTTCCCGGTACAGCTCCGCCGGGGCCCCCTCCTCTCTGCCCTGCCGGTTGGACGCGCTCTGCAGCGCGAAGTCCTCGGGCCGGGGAGTGTAGAAGAGGAGGGGCAGGACGGAATAGCGCGCGCTGTACTCGTTGACGGAGGCCGTCCTGTGCCGCACCCACTGCCGCGCCACGAACATGGGCATGGCCACGTGGAACTTGAGCTCCACCATCTCCGAGGGCGTGGTGTGATGGTGGCGGCGCAGGTAGCGGACGAGACCGCGGGTCTGGGACGTGCGCCGCGTGCCGTAGCCGTAGCTCACGCGGGCGGCGCGCTCCACGTCCTCGTCGGAGCCCATGTAGTCGACCAGCGACACGAAGCCGTGGTCCAGCACGGAGAAGTACCCGCCCAGGATCT
>JAHWKH010000064.1 GCA_019347995.1 Gemmatimonadota bacterium
GGCTCGATCCCGTCGACGCGCTGCGGTACGAATGAGCGCCGCCGGGCTCCGGGAGGGACGCCCCCATGGCCGCTGACGGCGCGAAGGGGCCGGGGCTGGCACTGGAGACCCTGCGCGAGGGCGTGATCGTCGCCCTGGACGCCGTGCGGACCAACAAGGTCCGCTCGTTCCTCACGATCCTGGGCGTGGCGGTGGGCGTCGCGGTGGTGGTCACGATGGCGGCCCTGGTGACGGGCATCCGCGAGACGATGTTCGACGCCGTCGAGTCGGCCGGCCCGAACAACTTCGTCGTGATGCGCTTCGACTTCACGTCCGTGCGGCTCATCACGAGCGGCGGACGCCCTCCCTGGTGGGACAAGCCTGAGATCACGCCCGCGGAGGCCGAGCGGATCGCGAGCCTCCCAGCCGTCGAGGAGTCGCTCTACAACTTCGGCGCCAGCCTCACCGCCGACTTCGAGGGTCGGCGCGTGCCCGACATCCAGAGCCAGGGCTACTCCTCCGGCTGGCCCGCGTACACCACGGGCGACTTCATCGCGGGCCGTGACTTCACGCCCGCGGAGGTCCGCCGGTCCCGCCCCGTAGCGGTGCTGTCGGCGGAGCTGGCCCTCGAGCTCTTCGGACAGCGCGATCCCATCGGTCGCCAGGTCGGCGTTTCGAGCCCCTTCCGCGACACCCGGGAGGAGTTCACGGTCGTGGGGGTGTTCCAGCCCGAGGAGAACATCTTCACGGCGGCGGTGAAGCACTGGATCGTCTTTCCCTACACGGCCGGCTTCAAGCGCCTCAAGATGTCGGACGCGCAGGCCCAGATCCTGGTGGTGCCCCGGAGCGACGCCACGCTCGACGAGGCGCAGGACCAGGTGACCGCGGCGCTGCGATCCATGCGCGGCCTCGGCCCCCGCGAGGAGAACGACTTCGCCCTGGTCTCGTCCGCCCGCATCCTGGAGGTCTTCAACCAGCTCACGGGCGTCTTCTTCGTGGTGATGCTCGGCCTGTCCTCGGCCGCCCTCATGGTGGGGGGCGTCGGTGTGGTGGGCATCATGCTCATCTCGGTCACGGAGCGGACACGCGAGATCGGGATCCGCAAGGCGGTCGGCGCGACACGGCGCGAGATCCTCTGGCAGTTCCTCGTCGAGGCCGCCGTTCTCACGAGCCTCGGGGGCGGCGTGGGGCTGATCATCGGCGCCGCCGTGGCCGGGGTCGTGCAGGCCGCCACGCCCGTGCCCGCCTCCATCCCGCTCTGGTCCGTGGCGGCGGCCCTGGGCATGGCCGCGGTGACGGGCATGCTCTTCGGGCTCCTTCCCGCCCTGCGGGCTTCGCGCCTGGAGCCCGTGGTGGCCCTGCGCGCCGAGTAGGGACATCTTCCGGCCGCTCCGCGGCCGTCCGCTTCCCCTCGGGCGCCCGCATTCGCATCGACCCGCGCGCCTCGGAGGCCGTCGCCGTGCCCGAACCCCTGGACGTCCTGGCCGTCATGGCCCATCCCGACGACGCGGAGCTCCTGTGCGGAGGCGCGCTGGCCAAGAGCGCGGCCCGGGGGGAGCGCGCCGGCGTCCTGGACCTGACCCGCGGGGAGAGCGGATCGTGGGGGAGCGCGCAGGTTCGCGCCCGGGAGTCGGAGCGTGCCGCCGAGATCCTCGGGCTGGCCCTGAGGCGCAACGCCGGCCTGCCCGACGCGTCCCTGGAGAACAGCCTGCAGGCCCGACGCACGGTCGTCGCCCTCCTGCGCGAGCTCCGCCCCCGGGTCGTGGTGACGCACTGGACCCGGGGCCGCCACCCCGACCACACGGCCGCCGCCGCCCTGGTGCGCGAGGCCTGCTTCCTGGCCGGGCTCAAGAACCTGGAGGCGCCGGGCCAGCCGTGGCGGCCGTTCAAGCTGGTCCACGCCACCGCGTTCCGGGAGGACGCACCGCCGCCCAGCTTCGTCGTGGACATCAGCGACTGGATGGAGCGGAAGATGGAGGCGCTCGCCGCCTACGGCTCGCAGTTCGAGGGACGGGCCGCCATGGGCGAGGTCATGCCCGGCGGAGACCGTCCCGTCCTGGAGCAGGTACGCGTCCAGTGCGCCCACTACGGATCCCTGATCCGGGTCGCCTACGCCGAACCCTTCCACACCGCTGAGACGATGGTGGCACCGACGCTGGGCGGCCTCGAGGTGGCGAGCTTCTGAACGGCGCCGGGCCGCTCAGCTCTGGACGCCGCCCCGCACGAGCACGCCGCAGGAGACTTCCAGGAGCAGCCGCCGCCAGCTCGGGACATCGGCGCCGTGGATCTTGAGCGCCCGCGCCGACGCGCCACCGCCCTCCTGCAGCCATGGACACAGCCACGACGAGATCTCCGGAGGCAGGTGCCCCACCGGCTCGCCGGACGCCAGGTGGACCCACACCTCGGGAGGATCCTGCCCGGGAGGATCGGGGATGAGCAGGAGCCTGTCTCCCGCGTTCATGACGTCGAGATGGCGGTCCCGACCGGCGAACACGGTTCCGTGCACGGTGGCGCGGAAGCTGGTGGGACGGCCCTGGGGAAAGGGCGGCAGCGGACGGCGCATGCGGGGCCGGGTGCGGGTGGCGAAGGGCGCAGCCGTAGGACCAAGGTAACGCGCGCCGCCGTCCGGATGACAGCCCGGCCGCGGAGCCCGTGGCGGAGCGCGGGGTACGGGGTGCCATGAGCGGACGAGCGAGACGCGTGCTGGTGGCCATGTCCGGAGGGGTCGACTCCTCCGTGGCCGCCGCCCTCCTGGTGGAGGCCGGCCACGCGGTGGTGGGCGCCACCATGCGCACCTTCTGCTACGCGGGCACCCCCTCCCACGGGAAGACGTGCTGCGGCCTCGACGGCATCATGGACGCCCGTCGCGTGGCCCGGGACCTGGGCATCGAGCACCACGTCTTCAACGTCGAGGAAGCGTTCACGCGGGACGTGGTGGACGACTTCGTGGCCGAGTACGCCCGGGGCCGCACACCGAACCCCTGCGTGCGCTGCAACACGTTCACCAAGTTCCGCGACCTGCTGCGCCGCGGCGCCGAGCTGGGCTGCGACGCGGTCGCCACGGGACACTACGTCAGGGTGGCGCACGACGCCGACGGCTCCAGGCTCCTGCGCGGCCTCGACGCCGCCAAGGACCAGTCCTACTTCCTGTGGGGCCTGCCGCGCCGCGTCCTTCCTCGCCTCCTGTTCCCCCTGGGCGAGCTCACCAAGCCGGAGGTCAGGGAGCGGGCGCGGGCGCTGGACCTGGTCACCGCCGAGAAGCCGGAGTCGCAGGAGATCTGCTTCGTCCCCACGGGCGACTACCGCGACCTGCTGGAGAAGCGTCTCGAGCCCCGCCATCCGGCGCTCACGCCCGGACCCATCGTGACGCTCGAAGGGGACGTCCTGGGGGAGCATTCCGGCTACGCCGGCTTCACCATCGGTCAGCGCAAGGGGCTCGGCGGCGGGCTCGACCGGCCCATGTTCGTGGTCGCCATCCGGCCGGAGCGGCGCGAGGTGGTGGTGGGGCCCCGGGAGGCGCTGTCCGCGGCGGGCGTCGAAGTGGGTGAGACGAGCTGGCTGTCGGCCGATCCGCCGGCGCCGGGACGCAGGGTCTCCGTCCAGATCCGGCACCGGGCCGCGGCCGTTGCCGCCCGGGTGGACGCGGTGGAGGAGGGACGCGTCGGTCTCGCGTTCGAGGAGCCGCAGGGTGCGGTGACGCCCGGGCAGAGCGCGGTGGTCTTCGACGGCGACGTGGTGCTGGGTGGCGGCCGGATCGCCCGGGCCCTGGAAGGCGCGCCGGCGGGCTGACGCCGCCCCCCGGGGAACGTCTCAGTCCAGGGTGTCCGCCCTCGCCATCATCGCCTTCAGCTCGTCGGCGGAGCGGTTGGCCACCAGCGCCTCCGCGTCGGACTTGTCGCCGTCGATCACCGCGGCGCGGGCGCGCTCGCCGGGGTCCGACAGACACCGGAACATCACCCTGGCGTGGTCGGGCGACCCGTAGCGTCCCGTGGTGGCGAAGACCTCCCATTCGTTCAGATCGTCGTCCATCAGCGTCCTGTTCATCCTTCCTCGTCATCGGGGGCTCTCTCGGCCCGGTTCGTCCGTCAGTGGCGAAGGCCGGTGGTCTCGGCGAACCGCTCCATGGCCTCCCGCTCCTCGTCGGAAAGCGTCTCGGGCACGGCGATGGTGACCTCCACGTACTGGTCACCGGTGCGGTCGCCCTTGGCGACCCCCTGTCCCCGCAGGCGGAAGCGCGTCCCGGACTGGGTGCCGGGAGGGATCGTGAGCACGACCTTCTTCCCCCGCACGGTGCGCACGCGCACCTTCGAGCCCAGCGTCGCCTGGGCGATGTTGATGGGCACGCTCACGTGGATGTCGAGCCCCTCCCTGCGGAAGAAGCGGTGGGGCTTCACCTTGAAGGTGATGACCAGGTCACCGGGCTGTCCTCCGTCGCGGCCGCGCTCCCCCTGTCCGGTCAGGCGGATCTTGGTGCCCGTGTCCACGCCCTGCGGAACCGCCACCTGGATCTTGCGGCGCTGGCGCACCGTGCCGCTCCCCCCGCACGAGGCGCACGGCTCGTCCGGCACGATGCCGCGTCCGTAGCAGGCCGGGCAGGGCCGCTTCACGGCGAAGCCCCCCTGCCCGAAGGTGATGGTGCCGCTCCCCCCGCACTCGGCACAGCGGTGCACCCCCGATCCCGGCGAGGCTCCGCTGCCTCCGCACGTGGCGCACTCTTCGGTGATGGGCAGGTCGATGGTCACCTTGCCGCCCTTGACCGCCGTCTCGAACGGCACCTCCACCACGTACTCGACGTTCTGCCCCTTCTCCGGCCCGGCGCGCCGGGGACCGCCACCCGGTCGCCCCCGATCGAAGATGGAGCTGAAGATGTCACCGAGCCCGCCGAAGTCCCGCAGATCCTCGAAGGAGAAGCTGCCCTGGAAGCCGCCGCCCGGTCCCGCGCCCCCCGCCGCCCCGGCGCCCGGCCGCCCGCGCGCGCCCATGCCGAAGGCGCCCAGCCGCCGCATCTGGTCGTACTGCTTCCGCTTCTCGGGATCGGACAGGACGGAGTACGCCTCGCCGATTTCCTTGAACCGGTCGGGAGCGCTGGAATCCTCGGCATTGGCGTCGGGATGGTGGCGCTTGGCGAGCTTCCGGTACGCCTTCTTGATCTCGTCCTGGGACGCCTTCTCGTTGACGCCGAGGATCTCGTAGAAATCCCGCTTGGAGCTCGCCATGGAGAGCGGGTCAGCCGTGCTTGAGGACGCTCACGCGGGCGGGCCGCACGAGATGTCCCTTGAGCCGGTACCCCTTCTGGAACACCTGCTGCACCCGGTCATCGTCCTCGGGTGCGTCCGCGGGCACCCGCATCAGGGCCTCCATCGTCTCCGGATCGAACCCCTCCCCCTCGGGATCGATGACCTCGACGCCCGCCTCCTCCAGGGTCCGGAGGAACTTCCGCTCCACGAGGTCGACGCCCTCCACGATCGACTGGACCGAGACGGACTCCTCGGCCGGATCGAGGCCGCTGACCCGCTGGAGGTCGTCCAGCACGTCCAGGAAACGGCGCAGGAGCTCGGACTGGGCGCGGGCCCACGCCTCCGTCATCTCGTTCTCGGCGCGGCGCCGGTAGTTCTGGAATTCGGCGGCGAGCCTCAGGTGACGGTCGTTGAGCGTCTGCAGCTCAGCCTGGAGATGATCGGCCTCGTCGGCGAGCCCGTCGTCGCCCTCGGCCCGAGCGGTCGTGGCGGAAGCCTCGGCGTCCCCGCCCGGACCCGTCGTGGCCGAAGGCCCGGCGTCCTCCTCGCCCGCCTCCCCCGCGGCTTCCTCGGTGGCCGTGGGCGGCGTGTCCGCGGGCGCGTCGTCTCGATCCGTCATGGCTCGCTGGGCTGAAGAGGTGAATCGGGTCAGCGGGTATCGTCCGGTGGGGAGGATACCCTCGGGTTCCCCCCGGGTTCGCCGCCGGACGCGCCTCCGCGGCGGGCGTCCAGCCAATCCGCGATCCTCTCGAACACGTCCTCGCGGCCGAGGTCGTGGAACGGCTCGTGGCGCCCCCCTGCCAGTTCCATCACCTCCACCGACGACCCCACGGCCCGCGCCCACAGGAGGGTCCGCTCGCCGTCCACCACCCGGTCGTCGCCGGGTACCAGGACCAGCATGGGGACGGGGGGCTCCACCGCCTCCACCAGCGCCCGCTCCTGGGCACGCTCCACGGCGTCGAACAGGGCCGCCGTGATGCGGTGGTGCACGAGCGGGTCCTGCGCGTACGCGCCGGCCTCGTCCGGGTCCCGGGTCAGATCCTCCGGGGGGATCGGCTCCGGAAGGGCCAGACCGGGCGCCACCCGGGAGAGCACCCGGGCCAGCAGCCGCTTCCACGGTGGCACCGGGCGAAGCGTGGCGAGCCACGGGGCCGACAGGATCGCGCCCGGCCGCGCGGCCGGAACGCTCTGCAGATAGCGGAGAAGGACCAGCGCCCCCATGGAGTGCCCCAGCAGGAAGGGCGCCTCCCAGCCCGATCGGATCCGATCCGCCTCGTCGAGCACGCGCTGCAGATCCTCCACGAACAGGCCGAAGTCGGCGACGTGTCCCCGCCTCCCTTCGGAAGCGCCGTGCCCACGCTGGTCGTAGGCCAGCACCGAATAGCCCCGTGCCGCCAGCGGCCGCGCCAGGACGTCGTAACGCCCGGCGTGCTCGCCCAGGCCGTGCACGACCACCACGCGTCCCCGTGGATCGGGCGCTTCCCACAGCAGCGTCCTCAGACGCGCACCGCCGGCACCCAGCATGGTGTCGACCCGGGGAGCGAGACCCTCCTTCACGTCGCCTCCTGGGAGTCGGGAGCCTCCACCAGGCCCAGGAGAAGGGCGAGGGCGGCCTGTCCCGACCGCTCGCGCACCGACTCCCGGTCGCCGGGGAAGCGCCGGTGCCCCGCCCGCGTGCGGCCGCCCACGTGCGCCGCGTACCAGACGAGCCCGACCGGCTTGGCCTCCGTGCCCCCGGTGGGTCCGGCGACGCCCGTGATGCCGATGCCGGCGTCGGTCCCCATGCGGCGCGCCACGCCCTCGGCCATGGCCCGGGCCACGGCCTCCGACACGGCTCCCTCCCGCTCCAGGACGGCCGGCTCCAGCCCCAGCTCCCGGATCTTCACCGCGTCGGCGTACGCGACCACGCCTCCCACGTACCAGGCGGAGGCTCCGGCCCGGTCGGTGAGGCGCTTGGAGATCAGTCCTCCCGTACAGCTCTCGGCGGTGGCGAGCGTGAGCCCCCGCCGCTCCAGCGCGGCCGCGACGGCCTCCACCAGGTCGCCCTGCTCCGCGCGGAAGCGGTAGCCGCGGAGATACGGCTCCAGGGCCGCCTCGAGCCGGTCGAACCACGCCTCGGCCGCGGCGCGCTCTCCCCGGGCCGTGAAGCGCAGGTCCACGCCCCGGAGGTCGGGCAGGTACGCCAGCTCCACCGGCCCCCGCTCCCTTGGCAGGAGCCTCTCCACCTCCTCCGACAGGCGTGACTCCGGGATGCCCGTGGTGTGGAGGGTCCGATGCCAGGCCGGACGCAGACGCCCGTCGAAGAGCCCGGCCAGGACGCTCCGCAGCTCCTCCTCCCAGATGCCCTTCATCTCCCGGGGGACGCCGGGAAGCAGGACCACCCACGAGCCTTCCCGCTCCAGGGCGAGACCGGGGGCCGTGCCGTGTGGATTGGAAAGCACACGGGCTCCCCGGGGAACCATGGCCTGGCCCTCGTTGGACGCGGGAAAGGGAGCGATCCCGGACTCGCGGAAGCGTTCCTTCAGCGCCTCGAGGAGCCGCACGTCGAGCTCGAGGGGCGCGTCCAGGAGGTCTGCGACCGCCTCCCGCGTCCGGTCGTCGGCCGTGGGTCCCAGCCCGCCGGTGGCGACGACCAGCTCCGCGTCGTCGAGGGCCGTCGTCGTCGCCCACGGTGGAGCGCCGAACCACGTGGAATCCCAGCTCCGAGAGCCGCACGCCGAGCCAGGCCGCGTTGGTGTCCACCGTGCGCCCCAGGAGGAGCTCGTCACCCACCGTCACCACGATGGCGCGGGGCATCTCGCCCGCACCCCCCCGGTCGGCAGCCGGTGCCGCGGGACCCATGGTCAGTCCCGGACCCCCACCACGGCGCGGTAGCTCCAGAAGTAGTCGATCATCGAGTAGACGGTCAGCACCACGGCCACCAGCAGCGTCAGCGCGACGAAGCCCCGGTGGAGCGCCGACCACGCCGCCCAGGCCCCGCCCCCGGTCCAGCCCCGGGCCACGGCCGTGAGGCTCAGCGGATACCAGAGCAGGAGCCCGCCGACGAACAGGTTCTGGATGAACGCCTTGTACTTGCCCGACTTCCCCGCGGCGATGACCACGCCGCGGCGCGCCGCGTAGGTCCGGAAGACGGTGACGGCCACCTCGCGGCCGAAGATGACCACGAGCACCCACAGGGGGAGCGGCCCCCACCACGGTACGTCGCCCAGCTCTCCGGGACGGTGGGAGATGATGAAGAAGGGGACGAACGTCACCACCAGGAGGAGCTTGTCGGCCAGAGGGTCGAGCAGCTTGCCCATGTCGGTGATGAGGTCGTGCTTGCGGGCGAGATAGCCGTCCCAGAGATCGGAGAGGGCGGCGGCCACGAACAGGACGAAGGCGCCGTAGCGTGCGGCCGCGCCAGGCTGGAGCGCGAGCCAGAACAGGAACGGGCATACGCCGATCCTGGCCAGCGTGATCAGGTTCGGGAGGTTCAGCCGGCCAGGGGTCGGCACGATCGGCTCAGCTGAGGTTCTTGACGACCATCTTGCTGACCGCCTTGAGGGTCTCGAAGACCCCCTTCCCCTCCGTGGCCACGGCCTCGAAGTCGGGGACGTCGGTGGGGTTGAGCTGCGCGCGCAGCTCGTCCACCGGCATCGCGTTGGGGAGATCCCGCGTGTTGTACTGAATGGAGAACGGAATCTTCTTCAGGTCGTAGCCGTACGACTCCAGGTTCTCGTACAGGTTGTGCATGGCCTCGATGTTCGCCTCCGCACGTTCGCGCTGGGAGTCGGCGACGAAGATGATGCCGTCGACACCCTTCAGGATGAGCTTCCGCGAGGCATTGTAGTAGACCTGCCCCGGCACGGTGTAGAGGTGGAAGCGGGTCTTGAATCCGCGGATCTCGCCCAGGTCGATGGGCAGGAAGTCGAAGAAGAGCGTCCGCTCCGTCTCGGTGGCCAGGGAGATCATCTTCCCCTTGGTCTCCGGATTCACCCTGGAGTAGACGTACTCCAGGTTCGTGGTCTTCCCGCCCAACCCCGTCCCGTAGTAGACCACTTTGCAGTTGATCTCCCGGGACGCGTAGTTGATCATCGACACGGAAGAGGGCCTCCTGCCAGCCGGATCGCTTCGCCGCGCGCTGCGGCGGTACGTGCGGAGGGTGGTTCTTCCACGCGAGGCTGCGCCAGTGGGAGTGTCAGGGCCGGACCCGGGTGACGGGGAGGGCGGCGGTCGGCACGAAGGGCCCCGCCGGAACGGCCCTTAAAGTCGGGGGGCCCCCCGCGGGAAGCAAGGCCGCCCCGGGGACGAGGTCGGCTCAGCCGGAAACGGCCGGCTCGAGGGGTCCGCCGTCGCGCTCCCTGGCTTCGTCCTCCATGCGACGCACGATGGCCTGGGCGCGGCTCCGCAGGAGCTTGCGCGGCTCCCAGGAGATGAAATCCCGCAGAAGGGTCACGTTGTCCACCGTGGCCTCCTC
>JAHWKH010000065.1 GCA_019347995.1 Gemmatimonadota bacterium
TGGGCGCGTCCCAGCCCTCGCGGCCGATCATCAGGCCGAACGTCAGGAAGCCGACGCCCATGACAACAAACAGTGCCCCCAGAATCAGGGCGTCCGTGGCCACGCCCGCGCCGGCGCTGGCCCCGGCCGCCAGGTCCGACAGGCGCCGCTCCGCGCCCGACGCGTCCACGTCGTACTCGGTGCGTCCGAACGTGAGCCCGGCCCGTACCCACGGCACCAGCCGCCCCGTCCCGAACGAGCGCAGACCTCCCACCTCCACGTCGGTGGCCACATAGCCGTCGTCCCCGGCCGCCCCCGCGCACCCACTCCCCCCGCCCGCCTCCGCGCATTCGAAGCGGGTCTGGGCGAATCCCAGGGACACGCCCCAGCCGTGGATGTTGCGCGTCACCAGGGTCGCGCCGAAGGTGGGCGCCGCCCCAAGGCCGCCGGCGACGGGGCCATCGCGAAAGCCACCCACGGGCAGGCCCATGCCGGCGCGCGCCTCCATCGAGAGCGGGGCGAGCTGCGCCGGCGCCGGCGCCGCCGCCGCGAGACAGAGCACCGCCGCCGCCACCATGGCGCCGCCCATGGTGCCGCGGGAACGGCGGGGCATCCGAGGGGCGGGGAGGGCGCGGGACGCTCGCCCGTGTGGGTTTGGAAGCATGGGTAACGGTACGGTCCGAGCGGGCGACTGTCACGGGAGTCGGAGCGGCGAAGCCGGGGAGGCGTTGCGCGACAGGCTCCGGGGCACGACCGTGGGGCGCTGCGGACACCGGTGGTTCCGGCGTCCCTTCACCCCAGACAGAGATCAGGATGGCGACCACCCGAGCCTCGGCCCCCGATTCCACCCGCACGGCGGTTCGCACCCATGGCTTCACCGAGTCGGTGATCCGCGAGATGACGCGTGTGGCGCAGGAGCACGGCGCCCTGAACCTCTCCCAGGGCTTCCCGGATTTCGCGGCTCCCGACGTGCTCAAGGACGCCGCGTGCCGAGCCATCGCCGACGACGTGAACCAGTACGCCGTCACGTGGGGCGCGCCCGACCTGCGCGCGGCCGTCGTGGAGAAGATGCGCTGGTTCAACGGCGTCGACGTGGACGCCGAGCGCGAGGTGACGGTGACGTGCGGCGCCACCGAGGCGATGATGGCGGCGCTCCTCGCCATCGTGGACCCGGGCGACGAGGTCGTCGTGTTCGAGCCCTTCTACGAAAACTACAGTCCCGACGCGCTCCTCTCGGGCGAGCCCCGTCTACCTCACGCTCGACCCCCCCGGGTTCCGGCTGGATGAGGACCGGCTGCGCGCCCTGATCACGCCGAAGACCCGCGCCATCATCATCAACACGCCCAACAACCCGACCGGCCGGGTCTTCGACGCCGACGAGCTGCAGGCGGTGGCCGACGTCTGCCTGGAGCACGACCTGCTGGCCATCACCGACGAGATCTACGAGCACATCCTCTACGAGGGCCGTCACGTTCCGCTGGCCACGCTGGAGGGAATGCGCGAGCGCACCATCATCATCTCCGGCGCCTCGAAGACCTTCAGCGTCACCGGCTGGCGGGTGGGCTGGATCGTGGCACCCCCGGAGCTCACGTCCGCCATCCGCAAGGTCCACGACTTCCTCACGGTGGGCGCTCCCGCGCCGCTCCAGGAGGCCATCGCCGTCGGGCTGGGCGAGCTGGGGCGGGACTACTACGACGAGCTCGCGACGAAGTACGCGGAGCGACGCGACGTGCTCGTCTCGGCGCTGGCGGAAGCGGGCTTCGGCTGCGCGGCTCCCCAGGGAGCCTACTACGTCCTCGCCGACTTCTCCGCGCTCAGCGACCTGGACGACCAGGCGTTCTCGCGGCTGCTCACCACCGAGGGCGGCGTCACGCCCGTCCCCGGCTCGTCCTTCTTCAGGTCGGAGGGAGGGGGGCGCGAGCTGGTGCGCTTCGTGTTCTGCAAGCGCATGGAGACCCTCGAGGCCGCGGCGTACCGTCTGAAGCGGTTCGCGGGCGCCGGCGGCTGAGCCCGGGGCCGCGGCGGGGCGGCCAGGGCACCCCCCGCCGCGACCTCATCCTTCCGGAGGGCTCGCCGGGTCGTTCCGCTCGGATCGACCCGCCACCTCCGACGGCTCGTCGGCGTTCCCACGCACCACCCCTCCGATGGGCAGTGCCTCCTCCTCGTCCCGCACGTAGGCGATGCGGTCTTCCCACTGGCGCACCATCGTGACGAAGGCCGCGGCCAGGTCGGCGTCGAACTCGGTTCCGGCGCCGTCCTCGATGAGGCCGACGGCCCGCTCCGTGGGCCACGCGTCGCGGTAGGGGCGGTCGGTGCGCAGCGCGTCGAAGACGTCGCACACGTGCACCAGGTTGCTCGCCTGGTGGCACGGGCGGGGGTAGCGGAGGGTGGGGTAGCCGCCCCCGTTGATCCGGATGTGGTGCTCGTAGGCGACCACGGCCGCCAGGTCCAGGTGCTCCTCCGTCTCCATGATGATGCGCGCCCCGGCCACGGTGTGGTTGTTCATGACCGAGCGCTCCTGGTCGGTGAGCTTGCCCGGCTTGTTCAGGATCTCGTCGGGCACGGTCACCTTGCCCAGGTCGTGGAGCAGGCCGGAGATGCCGAACGTCCGCACCTCCCGGGGAGCGAGGCCGATGAACTCGGCCAGCGCCATGGACAGGACCGACACGTTCATGGCGTGGGTCGTGGTGTACTGGTCGTAGCGCTTGAGCTTGAGGAGGGGGATCAGGAAGGCCTGATCGCCGTGCATGGCCACCGAGAGGGAGCGCACCAGGGTGTCCGCCTCCAGGAGGTGCAGCTCGCGCCCCTCCCTGAGCTCGCGGTGGAGCCAGTCCACCGTCTCCTTCTCGTCCTGCAGCGTGTACCCCGGCGTGGCGGTGGGCACACCCTCCGCCGAGGGTTCAGCGCCCTCTCCACCCTGGAGCGCCACGCTCCCGTAGCGGATGGCCGTGGGACGCGACTGGCGCCTCTCCGCCGTGTCCGACGGACGCCCCGTGAGGCGGTCGAGGACCTCCTCCATGAACACCTCGAAGTCGCCCCTCTCCACCGGCGCCACGAGCTCCACGCGCTGGAGGCCGGCGGCGCTGAGGCGCCCTCCCCAGTCCCACCCCTCGAGCTCCCGGAGGGGACGCCCGTCCACGACGATCTCGTCGCCCAGGAACATGAACGTGCGCTCCGGCTCCCCTTCCTGCAGGTCCTGGAGGCGCTGGTAGGCCTGGTCCAGGGCCCTCTCCCGGGCGGGGTGCCGGTCCTTGTAGAGGGTCATCGTGGACACCGCCTGCGCCAGCGACGTCAGAAAGCGCGTGGCCTCCTTCACGAGCCTCCCCCCCGTCCCCGCGCCGCGGCCTCGAGCTCGGGATCACCGGAGCGCGCCGCCGCCTGCAGCAGCTCGGCTGCCCGGGGCTCCTTGGGCCACACCTCGGCGAGCGTCCGCAGGGCCGCGACCATCGCCGGTGACGTGTCCGCCAGGCGCGCGCGGCCGAGGAGGGAGCGGCCGCCGGAGGCCAGGGCCAGCAGGGACTCCAGCGCCAGCGACGAGCGGGAGTGGCGCAGCGCCCGCGCTCCCATGGCCCGCAGCTCGGGGCTCCGCTTCCCGGACCGGACCACCCGGTTCACCAGGGTGGGGACGAGGGTCTCGGGCGTCTGCTTCTGGAGCTCCAGCAGCGCCATGCGCACCAGGCGCTCGTCGTCGTCGGCCAGCGCTCCCGCCAGGGCGCGGTCCCGGAGCAGGGGGAGACGCAGCGCGAGGGGGAACGCCTCGCGGCGCACGCGGGAGTCGGGGTGGGTGAGGAAGCGGCCCACGTCGAGGCCCTCGGGAAGCGTGGACAGGCGCTGCACGAGGGCCAGGATGTTGCGCTGCACGAACCAGCGGGGGTCGTCGAGGCGCTCCAGGGCGCGCTGACCCACGAACGGTCCCATGGCGGCGAGCTGGTCGAAGACCTTCCGTCGCACCGACAGGGAGTCCGAGTCGGCGAGGACGTCGAGGAGCGGATCCACGGCCGCCGATCCCATGCGGGTCACGAGGGCCGTCAGCGTCCGCACGTCCACGTCCTCGCCGCCGAGGAGGCCGCGGAACTGCTCGGGCGCCATCATGTGCCGGCGGATCCGGTCGGCGAGACGGCTCTCCTCGGCCGCGCCGTCCACGAGCTCGAGGACGAAGCCCGCCCGGCCCTCCTTGAGGAGGTCGTGGACCGCCTTTCGCACGATGGGACCCCACGCGTCCACCTCCAGGGCCATCTCCAGGAGGCGCTCCGCCCCGGGGACCTCACCCCCGGCCTCCACCCCGATCTCGAAGATGGGCGCCGCGTGGGCCATCCCGTCGAGGATGAGCGTGTACGCGTCGGGGTTGGGGTCCTCGAGCTCCCAGTCGGCCAGCAGGTCCTCGACGTTCTCCCGCAGCGCGGTGTCGGCCCCGCGGCGGACCCGCTCCCCCCCTTGCTCCGCATGGACGGCCAGCTTGCTCAGGAGCCGCGTCATGGACGCGGAGATGGTCTGCCGGGACGCCGTGGCCGCCGCCTTGAGCACCTTCACCACGGCGTCCACGGCGAGGCTCTCGTTGGCGTCCAGCAGGAAGCGTTTACGCTGCGCCTGGTTGCCGCCCATCGCCACCAGGCGCGTGAGCGCCTCCTCGTCCAGCTCCTCGATGAGCGTGGAGAGGCGCCGGCGCACCCGCTCGGACCCTCCCGCCGCGCCGCCGGCCTTCAGCTCCTCGGCGAGCTGGAGCATGTAGCCCACGATGACCTGGTCGTAGGCGGACTCGCGCCGGTGGTCCGAGATCGTGCGGGCCAGCACCCGCGCGTCCGGCGCCTCCCCGGGGGGCCCCTCCCGCGCCAGGGCGGCCTGGGCCAGCCCCAGCCAGAGCTGGGTGGCCCTGTCGTCTCCCGCCGATGCGCCGGCCTCCCGGGAGCCGTCCAGCGCGAGGCGGTCGTAGCCCACGGGGAAGAGCCGGACGTGGTTCCAGGAGGGAGGCGGTCCCGATCCGCCGCCGAGGGGCGCCGCGCCGCGCTCCGGATCCGCCGAGAGCGCCCGCAGCAGCGCTTCCACGTCCTGCGCCCGGGCGCCGCGGCTGAAGGCGACGGCGCCCACCCGGTGACGGTGGAGCCGACGCGCCAGGTCTCCGACGACCGGGTGCCGCGGGTCCGTCGCCACGCCCTCGATGACGAGCTGCTTGCGGGCGACGCCGATGGAGAGGGTGTCGGTCTCGACCAGGATGTCCGAGAGCCGTCCCACGACGTTGTCCACCGCCGGGGCCAGGGAAGGATGGCCGGAGGGGTACATGGCGAAGCGGTGCACGGCGATGGAGAGCTCGACGAGGAGCTCCGAGAGCTCGCGTGACAGAGCCGTCCGCTCCGGGCGGGCGGCCGCCGCGGGCCCCCTCATTCCCCCGCCTCGCGCAGGACCGGGAGAGGCGGGCGGCTCAGCAGCCCCCGGCTCGAGAACAGCCCCACCGCCACGGTCAGCGCCGCCATGCCCAGCCACACCAGGACCACCGGGCCCAGCGCGGGACGGAAGGGGATTTCGAAGAAGCCGCGCGCCATCGCCCAGGCCGCGGCCGTGGCCAGGGCCAGCCCCGTGACGGACGCCAGCGTCGCCAGCACCAGGTACTCCGTGACCAGGACCGTGACGATCTGGCCCCGGCGGGCGCCGAGGGTGCGCAGGAGCGCGGCCTCCCGCAGCCGCTGGGAGCGGGACGTGGCCAGCGAGCCCGCCAGGACGAGGAGCCCGGCCACGACGCTGAAGACCCCCAGGAACCGTACCGCGGCGTCCACCCTGTCCAGGATCGTCTCCACCGCCTCCTGCACCCGCGCCACGTCCAGCACGGAGACGTTGGAGAACGCGGCGACGAGCGAGCGCTGCACCCCCGCGCGCTCGGCGACGTCGGACACCCGCGCCAGGATCACGAAGGTGCGGGGTACGTCCTCCAGGGTTCCCGCCGCGAAGACCACGAAGAAGTTGGGCTCGAAGCGCGCCCAGTCCACCAGCCGCAGGCTCGCCACCTCGCTCTCCACGAGGCGGCCACCCACGTCCCACGTCACGCGGTCGCCCACGGCCAGCCCCAGGTCGTCGGCGAGGCCGCCCTCCACCGAGATCGGTGCGGGGCCGGCCGGGTCCGCGGACTCGTCCCACCAGCGGCCCGCGACCAGGGTCTCCGACGCGTTGAGGCTGTCGCGGTAGGTGTTGCGGTACTCGCGCCGCAGCGCCCAGCGGGCCGGCCGGGGACCGGCCGAATCGGCCCTCAGCTCCTCGGGCGAGCGCCCGTTGATGGAGGCGATCCTCGAGGGAACGATGGGGATCACCGACGCCTCCGGGCGGGACCCCGGCGGGAGCAGGTCGACCACGCCGTCCACCTGGTCGGGCTGGACGTCGAAGAAGACGAGGTTGGGCCGCTCCTGTCCGGCGTCCAGGGTCAGCTCGCTGGACAGGCTGGCCTGCACCTGCGTGACGGTGCCCACCACGAAGACGCCGAAGCCCATCGCCAGGGTCACGGCCACCGTCTGGTTGCGCGGACGGAACAGGTTCGCCACGCCCTGCCGCACGGCGTAGCGGGCCCGGGACGGCAGCGCGCGCCGGGTGACGGCCACCAGCAGCGCGCCCGTGCCGCCGAGGACCGCCATGACGACCGCCAGGGCGCCGGCGAACACCAGCCCCTCGTCCACCTCCGGCGCCTCCATCACGCACAGGAGGGCCACCGACCCCCCCAGCGCGGCCCAGGTGGCCCAGCGGGCGGGATCCAGGCGCCGGCGCGTCGGCTCCACATCCTGGCGAAGCGCCCGCAGCGGCGGCACGTCGCGCACCCCCAGCAGGGGCTCCAGGGCGAAGAGGACCGCGACCCAGGCGCCGATCCCCAGGCCCGCGGCCATGGCCAGCGGGGAGGGCCGCGGCGTCACCGCCACCGGCAGCACGTCGCTCAGGATCACCGGGAGGAGCTGCTGGACCCCGACGCCCAGGACCACGCCCACCGCGGCGCCCGCCGTCCCGAGCACCGCCGCCTGGAGGAGGTAGGCCAGGAAGAGGCTGCCCTGGGAGGCACCCACGCAGCGGAGGACCGCGATGGAGTCGCGCCTGTCCATGACGTAGACGTGGATCGCGCTGGCCACCCCGATGCCCCCGAGCAGCAGCGCCCCGAGGCCCACGAGCCCCAGGTAGCGGCCCAGGTGGTCGGTCGCCCGGGTGAGGCTGCGCGCCTGCTCGTCGGCGGTGTCGAAGTCCACGTCGGTGGCACGCATCACGTCCCGGTAGCGCGCCTCCACCTCCTCGCGCTCGGCGGCGTCGGGCAGGCGCACGAAGGTCTCGTGGCGCGCCAGGCTGCCGAAGCCCAGCAGCCCGGCGGCCTCCACGACCTCGGGGGAGACGAAGACGCGCGGTCCTACGGCGGTCTGGAAGCCCAGGTCGGTGGGGAGGCCGGAGACGGTCCCCGCGATCCGTATGCGCACCGTCCCCACCGCCAGGGAGTCGCCCGGAGCGATCCCGAGCTGGATCAGCGCCGCCGGGTCCACCAGGGCCTCTCCGGCCGCCAGCGCGGTCCTCCACGCGCCCGCGGGCTCGGTGGCCACGTCGCCGTAGAAGGGCCATCCGCCGCCGGCACCGCGCACCTGGAGGAGGCGCACGTCGCCGGTGCGCGGCGCCATGACCATGGTGATCACCGTCGTGACACGCGCCGAGGGGTGCCCGGCGGCGGTCAGGGAATCCACCACGCGGGCGACGGAGTCGGGCAGCGGACGGCGCGCCGCGAGCCGCACATCCGCGCCCATGAGCGAGCGCGCCTCCTCCCGGACCGATCGCGCCACGTCGTCACGGAAGCCGTGGATGGCCACCAGGGCCGCCACGCCCAGGGTGATGGAGCCCATGTAGACGCCGACGCGCCGCAGGGCCGAGCGCCCCTCCCAGCGCGCCAGCGACAGGACGAAGCGAGGCCTCACGCTCAGGGCTCCCGGCGGGTGTCCGAGAGGACGCGCCCCCCGCCGATGCGGACGACACGGTCCGCCCGCTCCGCCAGCGCCGTGTCGTGGGTGACCAGGACCAGCGTCGTGCGGGCTTCCCGGTTCAGCTCGGCCATGAGCTCGATGACCCGGCCACCCGTCTCGGCGTCGAGGTTGCCCGTGGGCTCGTCGGCGAACAGGATGCGGGGCCGGTTGGCGAACGCCCGCGCCAGCGCCACGCGCTGCTGCTCTCCGCCCGAGAGCTGGGCGGGGAAATGGTCGAGCCGGCCTCCCAGGCCCACCCGCTCCAGGAGCCCGGCCGCGCGGGACCGCAGCTCCCGGGCCCGGGCTCCACCCAGCAGCTCCATCGGCACCATCACGTTCTCGAGAGCGGTCAGGGACGGGAGCAGGTGGAAGGTCTGGAAGACGAAGCCCACGTGGGCCGCACGAAACCCCGCCCGCTCGTCCTCGGTAAGAGCGAAGATGTCCACGCCATCGAGCAGCACCCGCCCACGCGTCGGCTCGTCGAGCCCGGCGAGGAGCCCCAGGAGGGTCGTCTTGCCGCTGCCCGAGGGTCCTACCACGGCGACGACGCCCTCGGGCTCCACGGCCAGGTCCACGCCTTCGAGGACGGGCAGGGGCCGCCCCCCGCTCCGATATGTCTTCGCCAGGTCCTCCGCCACGATCATCGTCCGCTCCTCGTCACTGGCCGTGCTCGCGCTCCACGTCCTGGGTTGCGGGCCCGCGGATGATGCCGGCGCCACGGATGGCGGGTCAACGGCCGCCCCCCCGCCGGCGGTCGCGTCGGGCGGGGTGGAGCGGGCGCCGGACGGCGAACGCGCGGCGTCGGACCCCGACGGGCGACGCGGGCCCCGCGTCGTCTTCATGGGCACCAGCCTGACGGCGGGCCTGGGGCTCTCCGACCCGGACGATCGCTTCACCGACCGCCTCCAGGCGCTGGCGGACTCGGCCGGCGTGCCCGCGCGGATGATCAATCTGGGGGTCAGTGGGGAGACAAGCGCCGGGGGGCTTCGCCGCCTGGCGTGGGCGCTCGCCGACACCGTGGACGTGCTCGTCCTCGAGCTGGGCGCGAACGACGGCCTGCGCGGGCAGGACCCCGACGCGCTGGAGGCCAACCTGCGCGCCATCGTCGACTCCACGCGGGCGCGCTGGCCCGGCGCCGTGGTGATCCTCGCGGGCATGGAGGCGCCTCCGAACCTGGGGGAGCGCTACACGCGCCGGTTCCGGGAGGTGTTCGCCCGCGTCGCCCGCGAGGAGGACACCGTGCTGATCCCCTTCCTGTTGGAGGGCGTCGCGGGCGAGGCCGACCTCAATCAGGACGATCGTATCCATCCCAACGTCGAAGGTCACCGCCGGATCGCCCGGACCGTGTGGCCCGTGCTCTGAGCTGCTTTACGACCGAGGCCCGGAGTTCGGTGATGAATACCTGGGTGGGGTGCTAGACGAGGAACGATATCTGGAGGTCTGGAACCTGGTCTTTATGCAGTACAACCAGGATGAAACCGGCCGGCGGACCCCTCTGCCCCGGCCGGGCGTGGATACCGGCATGCGGCTGGAGCGGCTGCTCAGCGTCATGCAGGGCGAGCTGGTCAATTACAATACCGACCTCTTCGCGCCGGCCATGGATCGGGTGCAGACGCTGTTGGCCGATGGCGAACGAGAGCGGCGCGAGCACGAAATCGCTTATCGCGTCATCGCCGACCATGGGCGGGCGGCCACCTTTCTCATCGCCGATGGCGTCTTGCCCGGTA
>JAHWKH010000066.1 GCA_019347995.1 Gemmatimonadota bacterium
GTGGAGCTGGAGTGGGTGGAAGCTGACGCCGAGGACCTGCCGTTTCCGGATGCCGAGTTCGACGTGGTGCTGTCCTGCGTGGGTGTCATGTTTGCCCCGCATCACCAGAAGAGCGCCGACGAACTGCTGCGGGTGTGCCGCCCGGGCGGCACCATCGGCCTGATCAACTGGACTCCGGAAGGCTTCATCGGGCAGATGCTTGCGGCCATGAAGCCGTTCGCTCCCCCGCCCCCGCCCGGAGCTCAGCCTCCGCACGTACCCACGATGTGGCAGTTGGAGATGCGCTCGTTCTCCGTGATGGGGAGGAAGGTGCCGGGTCGGCGGGTGTCGGCCGTGGCCTGCCAGCGCGGGTCCACCTCTCCGAAGCGGTACAGGTCCGCGAGCCGCCGCCCCTGGAGGAACAGCCCCACCCGGCGCTCGTGCCGCAGCAGCGCCGCCGCGTCGATGCGGCCGCCGCCCGGAGCCCTGCCGTCCAGGGCCCGCACCGCATCGAGCTGGCGCGCGCCCTCCGCGTCGTCGCCCGCGGCCAGCGCCGCCTCGGCCACGATCAGCCGGAGCTCCCGCGCGGAGACCACCGTGAGCGACGGGTACTCTCCCCCCGCGAGGAAGGCGTCCAGCACGGCGTCCAGCGCCGCGTCGGGCACCCCCTCCACGGGATCCAGGAGACGGACGCCGGCGACCCGCTTCCCGTCCATTGTCGGGACGGCGTACGCGGTGTCCACGCGGAACTCCTGGCGCACGTTGACCAGGGAGCCCACCTGGTTGCCCACGGTGCCGGCCCCGTATCCGAAGCGCAGCGCCCAATCCGGCTCGGGCAGGCGGGACAGGGCGGCCAGCGCGTCGGCCGTGGCGCCCGGGTCGGCCACCAGGGGCCGCGCCGGCGTGGAGCCCGCGGGGTTGAGCGTCGTCCAGACGGCCCTGGCGTGCAGCGCGCGAGCCCTCTGGGCCAGCAGGGCCACCTCCAGGTCGGCGCGCCCCACCTCCCGCGCCACGTCCAGGCCGCGGCCCAGGTACTCCGCCGCCCGGTCGTACAGCTCCACCATGCGCGCCTCCCCCAGCGGGGGTGCGGCCCGTGTGCGGTCGGAGATCACGAAGTCGTCGAAGGCGTCGGCCACCGCGGTATAGATCACGCCGCCGTACAGATACGCCCGGGCCAGCTCCGCCCGATCGGGAAGCGTGCCGGCGGCGTCGAAGCCCTCCAGCAGGCGGATGGCCTCGTCGGACTGGAAGCGCGCCTCCGCCACGAAGGGGAACGCGTTGTTGCTGAACTCGTTGACCGGGTTGGCCACGAATCCGGCGTCCAGCTCCACCCCCGAGTCCAGCGTGCCGATGGCCGTGAGCTCGTCGCCGGCCAGCGAGAGCGGGACCAGCAGGTAGCCCAGCGCTCGGGCCACGGTGGCCTCGGCGCCGTTGACCAGCGCGGACGCGGCCTGCGCCCGCTCCAGGTCCTCCTGGACCAGCTGGTTCGGATTCTCCACGTCGAAGATGCCGTCGCAGCCTCCCGCCGCCGCGGCCAGCGCGAAGGCGAGGGCGGCGCGGCGGATGCTTCCGTCGATGTGCGTCATGTCGGTTCTCCTAGAAGCCCAGCGTGGCGGAGACGCTGAGGCGGCGCGGCAGCGCGTAGCCCCAGGCGTCCACGCCCGACAGGAAGTTGTTGGTCAGCTCGCTGCCGCTGGCGCCGCGGCCGATGGCGTTCAGCTCCGGGTCCACGCCGCCGTAGCGGGTCCAGAGGGCGAGGTCGCGGCCCGCCAGGGTCAGCTCCAGCGACTGCGCCCCCAGCCGCTCCACGAAGCGCGCGGGGAGCGACCAGATCAGGCTCACCTCGCGCAGCCGCAGGAAGTCGGCGGGCTCGATCTCACCGAGGCCGTCCTGGGGCGAGAGCGCGGCCAGCTCCCGGGCCCACACCCGCGCCGCGTCCAGGCGCTGCTCGGCCGTGGAGGCCGGGTTCAGCAGCGTGGCCTCCACCTCGGCCGAGCGGCGCACGTTGCGCCCCGAGCCGGGGCTCGAGCGCTGGAAGGCGCCGGTGAGGTTGTGCACGTGCACCTCCCCGACCCTGTACTCGAACAGGGTGGAGAGGCGCAGCCCCCCGGACACGGAGAGCGTGCCGCCGAAGCTCCCCTGCCAGTCGGGCGTGGGCTTGCCCAGGTAGTGGTCCAGGAGGTCGCCGTCGCCGTCCTCGTCGGCCAGCAGCACCCGCACCTCCTCGGGCGCCCGGGGCTCGGCCAGGAACGCCAGCAGCTCCGCGTCCGAGTCGGCCACGCCGTCCCGGTTCACGTCGGTGGGGTTGGCGGCGTCCACCAGCTTCGGGCCGAAGAACGCGCCCGGCGCGTAGCCTTCCTTGAGCCAGATGCGGTAGCGGAAATAGCCCACCTTGAGGGGTGGCGCGCCGCCCAGGTCGGTGATGCGCTCGCGCAGGAACGAGGCGTTGGCGAAGAGGTCCAGGGACAGCCCCGGGCGGCTCACCGCCGTGCCGGTGAGGCCGGCCTCCACGCCCCACGCCTCCATCGCACCGATGTTGTCGAGCTGGGGGGCGCGGAAGCCCCCGGAAGGGGCGAACTGGCGGTCCACCAGCAGGTCGCGCACGGTGCGGTTCCAGTAGGTGACGTCCAGGCCCAGCCGGTCGTGCAGCAGGCCCACCTCCGCTCCCAGCTCCCATTCGGTGGAGACCTCGGGCCGCAGGTCCGGGTTGCCCAGGTTCGACGGCGCCACGCCGGCCCCCGTCTCCGAGGCCAGCGGGGAGAACGTGGTGAGCCGGTCGAAGGCGCCGGGCTGCAGGCCCGACCGGCCCACGGCCGCGCGCAGGCGCAGCGACGAGACGCCGAGGGGGGCGTCCCAGCCGGGCAGGTCGCCGGGCACCACCGAGAGGCTGGCCTTCGGATAGAACGCGCCGCCCGCCCGGTCGGCGAAGGCGCTGTGCCGGTCCCAGCGCCCGCCCACGGTGAGGAACACCCAGTCTTCGAAGCCGAGCTGCTCCTGCGCGAAGACGCCGCCGCTCACCTCCTCGAGGCGCGACTCGCTAAGCGTCTGGACCGCGCCGGCGCCGGCGACCTCCAGGCCGGGGCCGCTGAAGCGCTCCCCGGTGCCGCCCAGGACCCGCGTCTCGCCCCGCACCTGCTGCGCGCCCACCACCAGCGAGCTGGTCCACGCCTCCGAGAGGGCGCGGCTCCAGCTCGCCTTCACGTCGACGGTGAGCTGCCTGTGGTTGCGGTCGCTCACGGTGCGCGAGCCCAGGACGTCTCTCCGGGTGACGCCGTCCACGTTCCAGCCGAACGGGAGGAAGTAGGTGTCCTGCTGCCCCACCACGTCCACGCCGGCGGTGGCGTCGACGCGCAGCTCGGCGAGGGGCGTCCAGCCGGCGGCCAGGCTTCCGGCGAAGCGCCGCACGTCCTGCTCGGTGAAGAGGTGCAGCACCTCGCGCACGGTCGTGAAGACCGGATCACCGGTGGGGTTGCGGGCGTTGGCCAGCTCCGGCTTGCTGCGGATGACCGAGGTGGTGGGGCCGTAGATGTTGTTGTTGTTGTTGGGGACGGTGAGGGCGCTCTCCGTGTAGAGCGAGCTGGCGCGGAGCTGCAGGTCGGGCGCGGGCACGAACGAAAGGCTCGCCTGGAGCTGGGCCCGTCGCGCCCGGTCCGAGGCGCGCTCCAGCCCCGTCTCGTCCGGCACGAAGCCGTCGGCCGTGAAGGGGCCGTCCTCGTTCTTCAGGCGGCCGGACACGAAGTACGTCACCTGGTCGCTGCCACCGCCCACCGAGAGGGTGGACGTCGTGCTCCTGCCGGTCTCGAAGAGTGTCGGCACGAGGTCCACCTCGAAGACCTCCCAGGGGCGGATCTCCTGCCCCCAGAAGGCGCTCAGGCTGTCGGCGCGCGCCCGGGTGCGGGCGAAGCCGGCGTGGGGCTGGTAGCGACCCGCCGGATAGCGCGAGAGCCCCTGCTCCATCTCGAGGGTCCAGCGCGGCTCCCCGGCCGAGCCCTTCTTCGTGAAGATCTGGATGACGCCATTGGACGCCTCCGTGCCGTACAGCGTGGCGGCCGCGGCGCCCTTGAGGATCTCGATGCGCTCGATGGCCGCCGGATTGATGTCGTCCAGTCGCGAGGGCGAGCCTCCTCCGCCGCCGATGCCGCCGCTGAACCCGCCGCCGTTGTCCACGCGCACCCCGTCGATGTAGACGATGGGCTCGTTGGACTGCGAAAGGCTCCCCGTGCCGCGGATGCGGATGCGGGCCCCCTCGCCCACGAGTCCGCCGGAAGGCAGCCCCACCACGCCGGGGCTCCGCCCCTGCAGCGCCTCGGACAGGGTGGAGACGGGCGCCTCGTCCAGCGTCCGGGCACCGATGGTCGCGACCGTGTTGCCCAGCTTGCGACGCTCCGTCGCCACGCCGGTCCCGGTCACCACGATCTCGTCCAGGGCGATGGCGGAGGAGGCCAGCTCGACGTCGACCCGCGCCGTCTCGCCGGCGACGATCTCCACCGTCCGGGTGGCGGCGGCGTAGCCCAGGCTCTCCACGCGCAGGGTCCAGGAGCCCGGGGGCAGACCCTCCAGGCGGTAGGCGCCGGAGCGGCCGGTGAGGGCGCCCCGGTTCAGCTCGGGCAGGAACACCTGCACGGAAGCCAGGGGCCGGAGCGCTCCGGCCTCCCGGACGGTGCCCGCGAGGGCGCCGGACTCCTGGGCGGCCACGGAGGCGGGGAGGAGGAGCGCCGCCGCGAGGATCGACCTCGAGGCGCCGCGCCGGAACGGTATGGGGATGTCCATGCTATCGCTGCTCCTGGTGCTTTGAATGAAAAAGGCCCTCTCTCCGGGCGGAGAGAGGGCCGGGCGGGCCACCGTGTCCTGGTCTGCTCACCTCATGGTGATGTCCATGCGCGAGCACGCCCGTCCGTCTCTCCCGCGGGAGATCCGCACCGACACATGCAGCACATCATCATCATCGTGAGCGCCTTCATGTCTCTTCCGTGACCAGGGTCCAGGACACAAAAAAACCTCCGGGCGACATCCGCCTGGAGGTGGTCTTCCCAGGGCGGTTTAGCAGTTGTTGACGCGGATGCAATCGCCACAAATCGCCGCGGTCCGAAGAGGCTAATGGAGCCCCGGCGGAGTGTCAACCGGCGGCGGCGCTCGCCCCGATTTCCCGGCTCCGGACGACCGCCTTGGCGCGGGCGCGTGGCTTCGTGGTATATAGGGTCGGCTCGATGGCCACGGCCGGCCTCGTCACCCGTATCCGGGGACCGGCTCCGCGAGGCCCGAACCGTACCGGCATCGCAGACCCCGGACGCCCCCGACCCCCACCCCCGCACGCCCCATGGCTGGATTCGTCGCCGACCTGCGTCACGGCCTGCGCATGCTCGTGCGCACGCCGCTCCTGTCCGTGGTCGCGGTCCTCACCGTGGGTCTGGGCGTGGGGGGCGTGACCTTCGGGTTCAGCGTGATGTACGCGACGCTCTACCGCGGGCCGCCCGTGCGCGCCGCCGAGCGCCTCATGCTGGTCATGGAGGCGCGGCCGGAGGCAGGCGTGGAGCGCATGCGGGTACCGATCCACGACTACCTCGACCTGCGCGACGCGCAGCGGTCGTTCGAGACGCTGGAGGGCTACTACGGCGGCACCGTGAACCTGGCGGGCGACGACGGCCCGCCGGAGCGCTACCAGGGCGCGTTCGTCACGGCCGGCCTGCTGGAGATGCTCGGGGTGCCCGCCGAGTTGGGACGCACGTTCGCGGAAGACGAAGGAGGCGCGGGCGCGCCCCCTCTCGTGGTGCTGAGCCACCGCGTATGGGTGAACCGCTTCGGGGGCGAGCGCGCCGCCCTGGGCCGGACGGTGCGCGTGAACGGCGAGACCGCCGAGATCATCGGGGTGATGCCCGACGGCTTCGGCTTTCCCATGCGTCAGGACCTGTGGGTCAACATCCGCACCGATCCCGCCACCCTCGAGCGGCGGGGAGGCACGGGGCTCCAGGTGGTGGGCCGCGTGCGAGAGGGGGTCGGCGCGCGGGCGGCCATCGAGGAGCTCGCCGCCCTCGGCAGGCGCATCGAAGCGGCCCATCCGGAGGAGAACGAGGGGATCACCGTCACCGCGCAGCCGTTCACGGAGGCCTCCACGCCCACGCAGGCCCGGATGATGGTGGGCCTCATCATGGCCATGGTGCTGGGCGTTCTCCTGGTGGCGTGCGCCAACGTCGCGAACGTCCTGATGGCGCGGGCCGTGGTGCGGGAGCGCGAGGTGGCCGTGCGTACCGCCCTGGGTGCGGGCCGCTGGCGCGTCGTGCGGCAGCTGCTCACGGAGGCCGCGGTTCTGGGAGTGGTCGGCGGCGTGGTCGGGCTGGGCGTGGCCTGGACGGCCATCACGCTCCTGGAAGCCAGCATCCAGGACATCCAGCGCCCCTACTGGATCGTCTTCACCCTGGACGCGCCCGTCCTGCTCTTCACCAGCGTCGTCACGCTGGCCGCGGCCGTGGGGGCCGGTACCTGGCCCGCCCTGCGGGCGTCGGGCGCCGGGGTCGACGGCGTGCTGCGCGACGAGAGCCGCGGCTCCTCGAGCCTGCGCGTGAGCCGCCTCACGTCCGCGCTGGTGGTGGGGGAGCTCGCGGTGTCGTGCGGCCTCATGATCGCGGGGGGCCTCACGGTGCGCACCCTCATGGAGCTGAACCGCCTCGACCTGGGCTTCGACGCCGAGCGCGTCATGACCGCGCGCCTGGGCCTCTTCGAGAGTGACTACCCGGACGCCGCCGCGCGCAGCCGCTTCTACCACGAGCTCCTGGACCGCCTGGCCGCCGAGCCCGGCGTGGACGCCGCCGCCGTCACCAGCGTCCTGCCCGGCACCGGACAGGGCGGCGCCCGGGTCGAGGTGGACGGCGAGGTCTACGACAGCCCGGCGGACCGGCCGCGCACGGGCGCGAGCTGGGTGAGCGCCGGCTTCTTCGAGACCATGGGGATGGAGCCGGTGGAGGGACGCGCCTTCCTTCGCTCCGAGTCGGAGCGGGAGGGGCAGCCGGTGGTGGTGGTGAGCCGGAGCTTCGTCGACCGGTACATGCGAGGGAGCGGCGCGCTGGGCCGCCAGGTCCGCCTGGGACCCGACTCCCCCTGGCTCCGGGTCGTGGGGGTGGTGCCCGACGTCCACCCCGGCGTGGGGCCCTTCGGCAGTGGGGGGGAGCCCGCCCGGGACGCGATCTACCTGCCGCTGGGCCAAAGCGACCTGGCCTTCGCCAGCGTCGCCGTGCGCACCTCCGGCCCTCCCGCCGCCACGACGGGAGCCCTGCGCCGGGCGGTCTCGGCGGCGGACCCGAACCTCCCGCTGTACTGGGTGCGGACCCTGCGCGAGGCGGTGGACGAGACCGCCTCCTTCCACCGGATCTTCGGCGGGCTGTTCGC
The DNA here is from genome assembly GCA_019347995.1 of Gemmatimonadota bacterium. The sequence goes on from JAHWKH010000066.1 coordinate 7,360, forward strand.
CATCGTGGCCCTCGCCGCGCTCTTCCTGTCGGCCGTCGGCCTCTATGGCGTCATCGACTTCTCCGTGGCCAATCGCCTGCGGGAGCTGGGCGTGCGCAAGGCCATGGGAGCCCACGGCGGCGACGTGCTGCGCCTGGTGATGTCGCGGGTCGTGCGCCAGCTCGCGCTGGGCGTGCTGCTGGGGGTGGCCATCGGCGTGGGTCTGGCCGTGCCCCTGGCCGCCACGCTCTACGGCGTGGACGTGTGGGACCCCCTGGTGTACGGCGGCATCGCGGCCGTGCTCACCGCCACCGGGCTCGCGGCGGCCATGGTGCCGGCGCTGCGCGCCGTGCGCGTGGATCCGGTGGTGGCCCTGCGGGTCTAGAAGCCACGTCCCGGTGAGCCTCCCGGGCCGCGCCCCCGGCCTCCCGCCCTCATCAGCTCCCGGACGAGCCGCTGGGCGGCACGAGCGCCGCCAGATCGCGGGCGAGCTGCCCTCCCGCCATGTAGGTGAGCCAGCCGCTCACCGCCCGGGCCTGGCCCGCCGTGGGCAGACCCAGGGTGAAGATCGCGTCTCCCTCTCCCTCGCCCCCCTCCGGAAGGCGGGCGGCCGTCAGGCTGAGGGCCTCCCCCGCCGCGAGCCGCTCCAGCGTCCGGCCGCTCAGGGGCGCCAGCGCCTGCACCGGCTCCCCCTCCGCCACGGGGCCGCTCCAGACCACCTGGTCGTCGGGATCCGACAGGTCTCCGAAATGGAGGAGGTAGTGGGTCGCCCCACCCAACCTGGCCGGCACGTCCAGGCGGAGGGCCAGCGCCGGCGCCATGACGAAGCCCGGGTGCTCGAACGCGAAGCCCATGGAGTCGAGGGAGGCGTCCATGGCTTCCGCGGCCTCGGCGGCGAGGGACGCGCGGGGCTGGATGACGGCCTCGAGCCCCACGACGGCCACCAGGTTGCCCCGGCTGACCACCGTCCCCGTGCCGGCTCCGGCCAGGCCACCGCCCGGCGCGCGGCCGAGCCGCGACGGCTCGCTCCACGGACGGATGGACTCCACGTCCCACAGGTCCTCCGGCGCGTCCACGAAGCGGAAGCGGACCGAGGACTCGGGCGAGCGGGCCGCGTCGCATACGGGGCTCTCGGTGGTGTCGCACACCTCCAGGGCCACGCTCCGCACCAGGATGGCGTCCTCGCAGGTGGCCGCGGCGGCCTGGAGGTCGCCGTCGGCGCTCATGCGGGCCTGCCCCTCGTCCGTGAGGGCCTGGAACGCCTCGCCCAGCCGGCGGCGGATGGCCTCGCGCCCTTCCGCTCTCCGCCTCTGGATCGACTCGTCGCCCGTGGCCACGTACTCCTGTGCCAGCTCGGCGTCGGCCGCGAACCAGTCGCGCACGTCCCGCTCCACCGGGTCGGATGCGTCGAACGGCGCCACCGCGGTGGTGTCCTCCAGGGAGACGGCACCGGCCAGCGCGCGGATCCTCTCCGCCCGCCGCGCCAGCGGCTCCAGCTCGTCCGAGACGGCGATCAGTCGCGCGAGGGCCGGCACGCACATGCGGGTGCGGGCCGCCTCGGCCTCGACCCATCCGTCCGGCGGAACGTCCTGGGCGTCCAGGGGCGGCGCGAGGGCGAAGGCCGCGGTGAGGGCAGGGACCAGCATCGAACGGAGAAACGACGGCATCTTCACCCGGGGGCTCAGGAACGGGAACGGGATCGCGTCCTGTGATAGCGGTGAAAGCCTCCGGAAGGTCCATCGCCGCGAACGGGTTCCTCGTGCGCGACGTGCGGCCAGGCGGCGCTCCGGCTGGGCTCCGGCCAGCCCGGGCTCATCAGTTTGGGCCCCCTGGGGGTCTTATCATGGATGGCCCGTCCCATCCTGGCCGAGCCACCCCACGTCACGAGTGGAATCCGATGGGAGCTACTTTCCAGGCCGCGCGCCCGCTGTGCCTGTCCGCCGTCGCCCTCGCGCTGCTGCTGCCTCCTGCGCTGGCCGCCCAGGACCAGGACCGGCACGAGGGTCCATCGGCCGTGGCCGGTGAACGGGCTTCCACGCACGCTGCTGCGCCCTCGGCGCAGGCCCGGGCGCTCGGCGCGGACGAGTCGATCGGGGTGGACGGCGTCCTCGACGAGGCGGCGTGGCGGGCTGCCCTGCCGGTCACCGGGTTCACGCAGCTCGATCCGGTCGAAGGGGCGCCGGCCACCGAGCCCACGGACGTGCGCATCCTCTACGACGAGGATGCCCTCTACATCGCCGCCACGCTGTACGACTC
>JAHWKH010000067.1 GCA_019347995.1 Gemmatimonadota bacterium
CTTCTCTTCGATGCCGAGGAACGCCTGCAGCTCCTTCGCGAAAGCCTGGTCCTCGCCGGTGAAGCCGGCGGGGCCGATCCGCTCGAGATTCCGCTGGAGCGCCTCCTGGAGGGGCGTGGTGCCGAGGCCGTGCGTGACTCGGACGTGAAGCGTCGGATGCTGGAGATGGAGTCGGACTTCGACGAGGCGGAGCTGGGGTTCACGAAGTTCAGCCGCTTCCTTCGCCAGGCCCACGACCACGACGTCATCATCCTCCGCAAGCGCGAGACGGGCAACTACGAGGTGGCGCTTCCCGACGAGGCCGGCGCCGGCAGGTCCGCCACCGGGCGTGACTCGCGTGGCACGGCTCGGGGCGGCGGCGCCGCCTCGGCTCCCGGAAGCGCGGCGGGAGGAGCGTCCCGGGACGACGGAGCGCCTCCGGTGCTGGAGGGGCAGGGGATTCCGTCCGACGAGGTGGAGGTGCCGCAACGGGCCGCCGGTGGGCGCGAGACGGCTTCCAGCCGCGAGCGCGACGAGTCGCGAACCGGGCCGAAGCCCGCCGAGGCGGAGGCCGAGGAGCCCGAGACGCTCCTGGGCGCCCTCGGCCGACGGCTCGGCCTGCGCCTCGGGTCGACACGGCGTCGGGACGGAGAGGACGAGCAGCCGTCGCTCCTCGAGGGCCAGGCCGTGGAGCCACCCGCCACCACGCCCGCGGCGAAGCCGGCCGAGCCGAAGGCGGCCGAGACGAAGCCCGCCGAGACGAAGCCCGCCGAGACGAAGCCCGCCGAGACGCGGCGGCCCGAGACGAAGCCTTCCGAGACGAAGCCCGCCGAGACGAGCCGGCCCGAGACGAAGCCTTCCGAGACGCGGCGGCCCGATGCGAAGCCTTCGGAGACGCGGCGGCCCGATGCGAAGCCCGCCGAGCGGCGCGCTCCGGCCGCCCGGTCGCCGGAGCAGGCCACGGCATCGGCCGCCCGGTCGGATGAGGCGACGATGGACGCGTCCGCCCTGGGGCTCCCCACGGACGCCGACGCCCAGGTCCGCTACCTGGCCAACAGCTACAAGGGCGTGGGCACGAAGACGGCCGAGAGCCTGGTCGAAGGGTTCGGCGAGGACCTGTTCACGGTGCTGCAGCACGATCCTCAGCGCGTGAAGGACGTCATTCCCCCGGCCCGGGCCGAAGCGGTCCTGGACCAGTGGAAGGTCGACTTCGAGCGGCGCCGCTCCCGGATGGAGGACGACGAGGCCCCGTCATCGAAGGACGAGGCGGCCGACCGTGGCGCGCCGTCCGGGGCGAGCGCTCCGCCCGAGAAGACGAGCACTCCGCCCGAGAAGACGAGCGCTCCGCCCGAGAAGACGAGCGCTTCGCCCGAGAAGACGAGCGCTCCGCCCGAGAAGGCGAGCACGCCGGCCGCGAAGGCGCCCCCCTCCGATGCGCGTGAGGCGGGAGCGGAGGCGTCCTCGGAGAAGGGCGCCCGATCCGGCACCATCACGGTCGGCGGAGTGGAGATTCCCGAGGACGCGGAGCCGTCGAGGCTGCGGGGCCGCCGGAGCGGCCGCCGCGGCCGGTGATCCGGCTCCACCGCCGCCCGGGCAGGTGACGGCCGGCGCGGGAGGACGAGGCGACGCCACGCCGGGCTCTCCGGCGTGGCGTTCGTACGTGGAGTCCCCGGGCGGCGGCGCACCCTTCCCCACCGCGTTCTTCGCCAGGCCGGTGGAGGTGGTGGCGCGGGAGCTCCTCGGAGCCCGGCTGGTCTCGGACGTGGCCGGCGGACGGACGTCCGGCGTGATCGTGGAGACGGAGGCCTACGGGGGGCCCGACGACCCCGCGTCCCACGCCGCCACCCGGGGTGGGCGCACACCCCGCAACGCCATCATGTTCGGGCCGGCCGGCCTGGCGTACGTCTACCGCATCTACGGCATGCACTGGTGCGTCAACGTGGTCACCGGTGAGACGGACCAGGCCCAGGCCGTCCTCGTGAGGGCCCTGGCGCCGCTGGAGGGACTGGACCTGATGACGCTGCGCCGCGGCCGCGTGGAGGGGCTGACCTCGGGTCCGGGACGCCTGTGCCAGGCCCTGGGCATCACCGGGGAGCTCTATGGCCACGACCTGGGGACGCCGCCCCTGCGCGTCCTGCCCGGCTGGACCGTCCCCGACGCGGAGGTGCTCGTGTCGGGCAGGATCGGCATCCGCCACGCGGCCGATCGGCCCCTGCGCTTCCACGTGCGGGGCGAGCCCCACGTGTCACGGTAGGCACGATCTCCCTTCCCCGCCGGGAGTGCGGCGGAGGGAGCCCTCGGGCTCCGGCCCATCCTGCCGTCGGGGGGACGGCCGCGGGTGCACGGCACTGGCGTGGTGGGCGGCCGGGGCCGAGAATGCCCCGCTGACCTTCGCGGGACCCCCCTCACCGCCACGCCATGAGCGAGCCTACCTGGATCTCGGTCCTTCCACCGCTGCTGGCCATCGTCCTGGCCATCTGGACCCGGCAGGTCTACCTCTCCCTGGCCGGTGGCGTCTGGCTCGGGTGGATGATCCTGAGCGGCTGGAGCCCCCTGGCCGGGCTCGCCGCGGCCATCGAGGCGGTGGTGGCCGTCTTCGGGGACCCGGGCGACACGAAGGTGCTGCTGTTCACGCTGGTCATCGGCGCGCTCATCGCGACCGTGGAGGCGTCGGGGGGTGTGCGGGGGTTCGTGCGCTGGCTCGACGACAACGAGTGGGTGAACAGCAGCCGCCGGGCCGAGCTCCTGGCATGGACGCTGGGCTGCGTGATCTTCATCGAGTCCAACATCACGGTGCTCGTGGCGGGCTCCATATCGCGCCCGCTGTTCGATCGCTTCCGGACGTCCCGCGAGAAGCTGGCGTACCTCATCGACTCCACGTCGGCGCCCATCTGCATCCTCATCCCGCTCAACGCCTGGGGCGCCTACAACCTGGGCATCCTGGGGGGCCTGGGGGTGGAGGACCCGCTGGGGGTGTTCGTGCGCTCCATCGGGTACAACTTCTACGCGATGGCGGCGGTGCTGCTGGCCCTGGCCACGGTGGTGTGGGGCCTGGACCTGGGGCCCATGAAGCGCGCCCAGGAGCGGACCCGTCGGGGCGAGCTCCTGTGGCCCGACGCGACCCCCATGATCGACGAGGACATCCTCTCGCCGTCCGTGGACGAGCTGAAGATCCCGCCCCGGGCGATCAACATGGTGGCGCCCATCGTCACGATGGTCGTCATGATGCCGGTGGCCCTGTGGATCACGGGCCGCACCGCCCTCGGGGAGAGCCTTGCCGAGGCCGACAACACGTTCGCCATCCTCGCCGAAGGCTCGGGCTCCACGAGCGTGCTGTGGGCCGTGATGGCGGGTCTCGCCATGGCCTGGGTCCTCCTCCTGGCCCAGCGCGCCCACTCCCTGGACGAGCTCACCAAGATGGGACTGCGGGGCGCCGGAGGGCTTGTGCCCCTGGCGCTCATCCTCCTCCTGGCCCTGGCCCTCGGGGACGTCGCCAACGCGCTGGGCACCGGCGTCTACGTGGCCCAGGTCACGGCCGGCGTGCTGCCGCCGACGATCTTCCTGCCGCTGATCTTCCTGGTGGCCGCGGGCATCGCCTTCTCCACGGGCACGAGCTGGGGGACGTTCGCCATCATGCTTCCCATCGCCGTGCCGGCGGCCGCCACCCTGGGGCTCCCCCTGGCGCCGTTCGTGGCGGCGTCCCTCTCCGGAGGCATCTTCGGCGACCACTGCTCTCCCATCAGCGACACCACCATCATCTCGTCCATGGCCGCGGCGACCGACCACATCGACCACGTGCGCACGCAGCTCCCGTACGCCCTGCTGGGTGGCGCGGCGGCGGCCGGCGCGTTCGCGCTGGCGGGCGCGACCCTGTGAGGCGACGGAGGTGCCCACCTGCGGGGCGCGCCGTGAGGGTGGGCGTTCGAGTCGCCGGGCCTGGTTCGCGGGGCTCCTGCCGGATCCCTCCCCCCTCCCGCGGGTAGCCGCGCCCTGGGCCACGGTTGAAGGCGATTCCTCTCGGGAATACATTCCGCGGCCCTTTGTGACGGATTTCACGAGCGGGAGCGAGACCTTTGAACGTGCTGGTGTGCATCAAGCGGACGCCTGATACGGAGGCGCGCATCCGCATCGCCGACGACGGCGCCTCCATCGATCCCAGCGGCGTCAAATTCATCGTGAGCCCCTACGACGAGTTCGCCCTGGAAGCCGCCCTCAGGGCCCGGGACGCGGCCGGCGAGGGCGAGGTGACGGTGCTCACGCTGGGCGACGCCGCCGCCCAGGAGCAGCTCAGGTCGGCCCTCGCCGTCGGCGCCGACCGGGGCGTGCTGCTGAAGGGAGAGGCGACGCTGGACGGGCTGGCCACCGCCAAGGCGCTGGCCGCCGAGCTGGAGGGCCTCGACGCGCCGCTCGTCCTGTTCGGGATCAAGGCCGTCGACGACGACCAGCAGCAGGTGGGGCCGATGACGGCCACCCTGCTGGGACGTCCCTGCGTCACGGCCGTCGCCGAGTTCGAGGTGAAGGACGGCGTGGTGCTCTGTCATCGGGAGGTCGAGGGCGGGGTCGAGAAGGTGGAGGTCCAGCTCCCCGCCGTGCTCACCATGACCAAGGGCCCCCACGAGCCCCGCTACGCCTCGCTCAAGGGCATCATGGCCGCCAAGCGGAAGCCGCTGGAGGAGAAGGACGCGGCGACGGTGGAGAGCCGCCTCACGGTGGAGCGGCTGGAGTATCCGCCGGAGCGGCCCGAGGGCAAGATCGTGGGGGAGGGCAGCGAGGCCGTGCCCGAGCTGGTGAAGCTGCTGAGAGAGGAAGCCAAGGTTCTCTGAAGGAGACGACGGACATCATGGGCGACATCCTCGCCATTCTGGAACAGAGGGACGGGACGCTGAGAGGCGTCTCGGCGGAGTTGGTCTCGGCGGCGGCCGACATCGCCGGGGGCGGCCAGGTGCACGCGCTGGTGCTGGGCGGGCCGGGGCTGGCCGACGGGGTCGCCGCGGCGGCCGGCCACGGCGCGGCGAAGATCCGCGTGGCCGAACACGAGGCGCTGGGCAGCTACGTGCCCGAGCTCCACGCGGCCGTGGTGGCGGAGGCGGTGAAGGAGGGCGGCTACGACGCCGTCTTGTTCGCCGCCACCTCCCAGGGAAAGGACCTGGCACCCCGGGTCGCGGCGCTCCTGGACGTGCCGCTGGCCTCCGACGCCACCGAGCTGACGGGCATCGACGGCAGGATCACCGTGACCCGGCCGATCTACGCGGGGAAGGCCTTCGCCCGGCTCACGCTGGACGCGAAGCCCGCGCTGATCTCCCTGCGTCCCAACGCGTTCCCGGTCCGGGAGGTGGAGGCCGCGGGCGAGGTGGAGACGTTCCAGCCTTCGGTGGACGCGGGAGCGCTGAAGGCCCGGGTCGTGGGCTTCGAGGAGACCGCCTCGGGATCGACGGACGTCGCCGAGGCCTCGGTGGTGGTCTCCGGCGGGCGCGGCATGCGTGATCCGGAGCACTGGCACCTCCTGGAGGAGCTGCGCGACGCGCTGGGATCCGGCTCGGCGCTCGGCGCCTCGCGGGCGGTGGTGGACGCGGGCTGGCGTCCCCACGCGGAGCAGGTGGGTCAGACCGGCAAGACCGTGGCGCCCAAGCTCTACTTCGCCATCGGGATCTCCGGGGCGATCCAGCACCTGGCGGGGATGCGCACGGCGGGCACCATCGTGGCCATCAACAAGGACGCCGACGCGCCCATCTTCGCCGTGGCCGACTACGGGATCGTCGGCGATCTGTTCGAGGTGGTGCCCCGCCTCGCCGAGGAGATCCGGACGCTGAAGCAGGGCGGCTGAGGCGGGCTACGGCCCCGGCGGGCCCCCCAGCAGGGGGACGGGGTCGACCTCCCGCCCCCAACGCAGCACCTCGAAATGGAGGTGGGCACCGGTCACGTCTCCCGAGCTGCCGCTCAGGCCCAGCACGGCCTGCCGGTCCACGGCCTCTCCCGGGCGCACCCTGATCTCGTCGAGGTGGGCGTAGAGGGTCACCACCTCGCCCCCGTGGTCCACCCAGACGACGTTGCCGTACCCCGACATGACGCCGGCGTAGGTGACGCGGCCGGGAGCCATCGGGCGCACGGGCGTCCCCCGGGGAACGCCGATGTCCACGCCCCTGTGGATGTCGGGCCGCATCCCGCTCCAGCGGACGCCGAAGGGCGAGGTGACGGGCCCCTCGGCGGGCCAGCGGGGGATGGAGCATCCCGCCGCCGCCACCATGAGGAGCACGAGCGCCCCCCTGGAGATCATGAGGGAGGATCGTGGGGGAACGGCGGCGTGGACGCGCCCGCGGGCCCCCGGTCCAGGAGCAGCGCGCGCACGCCCCCTCCTTCGGCGACCTCCCGTCCCTGGGGCACCACCACGAGGGCGTCCGCCAGCGCGAGGCTCCGGACCAGCCCGGACGACTGGGGCCCCGCGAGCCAGGCGATCCTCTCTCCGCTCCGGTGGGCCAGGCGCACCCGCCAGGCGCGCGCGTGGCGGCCGCCTCCGGACAGGGGTTCGCCGGCCACGGCCTGGACCGACGGCAGGTGGACGTCGCTGCGGCCGGCGGCGCGCATCAGAAACGGCCGCACCAGGAGCTGGAAGGTGACGAAGGCGGACGCGGGATTGCCGGGCAGGCTGAAGACGGGGAGCGGAGGGCCCGAGTCGCGGGGAAGATGGCCGAAGCCGAACGGCGTCCCCGGGCGCAGGCGGACGCGCCAGAAATCGAGCTGGAAGCCCATCGCGTCGAGCACCCTCTTGAAGAGATAGGCTTCGCCCATGGAGGCGCCGCCCACCGTCACCAGGGCGTCGGCGGCCACCGCCCGCTCCAGGTGCGCCCGCACGGCGTCCTCCCGGTCGGGCGCCACCCCCAGGGCGACGGCCTGCGCTCCGCAGCCCGCCAGCGCCGCGGCGAGCATGGGGCCGTTGCTGTCGGGAATGCCGCGCCCCGCCACGACGTCCTCGAAGGCGTCGGCGCCGCGAAGCTCGTCGCCGCTGCACAGCACCGCCACTCGGGGACGGATCGCCACGCGCACGGTGGCTCGCCCGGCCGACGCCAGCGCCGCCACCTGCCCGGCTCCGATGGCGGCTCCGGCGGCCAGGACCACGTCGCCCGTCCGCGTGTCCTCGCCGGCGGGCCGCACGTTCCTGCCCCGGTCCCGATCGTCCTTCACGGCGACGCGTCCGGCCGCGCCCGCCTCGGCGTCGGTGTGCTCCACGCGGACGACGGAGTCGGCGCCGCCGGGGATCGGTCCGCCCGTCATGATGCGGACCGCCTCCCCCGGTCCCACCTCCGGCGTGTCGGCGGCGTCTCCGGCCCACACCTCCCCCACCACCCGCAGGACCCGGGGCGCGTGCTCCGAGGCGCCGTCGATGTCCGCCCCGCGCACGGCGTAGCCGTCCATGGCGCTGTTGTCCCAGGGAGGAAGCGTGGCTCCCGCCGTGACGTCCTCGCCCAGGACCCTTCCGAACGCTGCCTCGAGCGCCACCTCCTCGGAGGCGAGGCGCGGCGTCGCGGCCATGATCCGGGCCAGGGCGTCGCCCGGCGCGAGCCAGTCGGGGTCCCTGCTCTCGAAGCGGGTCACGACGCGCGAGCGGCGGGGACGTGCGGGGCGGGGGACACGGTCAGAACCGGTAGCCGATCCCCAGCGTGAGGAGGGGGCCGCTCACCCAGGCGCCCTCGCCCACCGGTCCCAGCTCCCGCTCCGGGTCGCGCCACCCCAGGGGCATGTCCAGCTTCCAGAGGTTGAGGAGCGCGTCTCCCCGCGCCACGAAGTGGTCGGAGAGGAACCACCTCAGGCCGCCACCGGCGACGCCGATGAAGCCGGTCCCCATCTCGAAGCGGTCGTCCACCAGCAGGCGCTCGTCCTCGGGCTGCCCGCCCGAAAGGTCCACCGTCACGCCCCCCCCGGCCACCAGGAACGGGTTCAGGTTGTTCCACGTGCGGCGGCCCGTGAGGCTCAGCTTGACCCTCAGGTCGGCGGTGAGGATCTCGACGTCGGCCTCCTCGATGACGCGATCGCCCTCCACCCGCCCGGGGTCCACCACGTTGCGCGTGGTGGGCATGTAGCTCACGGCGGCCTCCATGGAGATCGGCCCCGAGACCTCCAGGCCGTAGCGGACCCCCACGACGGGGCCGGGGCCGGGTCCCAGATCGAAAGGCCCCCGCCCGGGGCTCAGCTGCCCCCCGAACACGCCGATCTCGTGCGACGTGTCGAAGAAGCGATAGGGAGAAGGCACGCTCTGGGCGGAGCCGATTTCGGCCCACGCGAGGGCGCACAGGCTCGCCAGGATCGGGAACGAGCGGATTGGCATCGGCGGTCGTTTGGGTGGTTCGGATGGAGGGTCGTCGAATTGACGGCCCCGCGTCGTCCGGACAGATTCGTGGCGGGGGCCGCTGCCCTCCTTTGGAAGCCGGATGATGTAACCCCCGCCACCCCCATTCGTTTCAGCAGGCATGACCGACCCCCTCCGCGGACGGGGCGCCCGGGTTTTCCTGGTCGTCGCCTCCGCCTCCATCGTGCTGTTGGCGCCTCCCCCGAGCGCCGGTGCCCAGACGGCCACCGCGACGGTCCGCGTCCAGGAGAACTTCCGCGCCGAGCCCAACGGGCGGGTGATGGGGGTCCTGGAGCCGGCCACGCGGCTGCGCGTCGTCTCGCGCCGTGATCGTTGGATCGAGGCCGAGGTGGAGGGCTGGATGTGGATGCGCTCCCTCCAGGTCAACCGGCAGGACGACCTGGACCTCGTCGTCTCGCAGGAAGGAGGCGAGAACCTGAGGGCCGAGCCCTCGGGCCGGGTCCTGGGGCGCTTCGAGCGAGGCACGCTCCTCGACGAGCGCGAGCGCATACCCGGCTGGATCCGGGTGCGCCGGCGTGGGTGGGTGTGGGGACCCTCGGCCGATGTCGCCGGCGGCGCGGGAGGGGCCGCGGCCCCGGCGGGGCCGGAGACCCGGTCGCCGTCCGCAGCCCCACCCGCCGCAGTGCCCGCGGCCTCCCCGGGTGGGGAAGCGCCGTCCGGCCGGGCGGCTACCGGAGGCCGCGTCCCCGGGGCCGGCCCGGGGGGCGCCGCCATTCTCGCCTCACCCGACGGGGACACCCTCGCCCTCGCCAGGGCGGGCATGGAGCTGCCCGTGCTGGCACGGGAGGGCAACTGGGCCCGGGTGCGGGTGGACGGCTGGGTCTGGATGCCGCCGGCCGCGGCCGCGGTCATCTCCGAGCTCATCGTCGCTCCCAGGAACACCCCGTGGTTCCAGTCGAAGGACTCGGTGACGAGCGGCACCACCGTGGCGCGGCGCCCACCGAAGATCATGGCGTCGACCGCCACGCCCTTGGGGTCCTCCCACTCCGGCGCGATGGCCGGGTCCTGCGACGCCGGCGTCGTGAAGCGACCATTGGGATGCGCGGCC
>JAHWKH010000068.1 GCA_019347995.1 Gemmatimonadota bacterium
TGGCGCTCCTCGCCGCTGAACGCCGCATCGGCGAAGGCGACCACGAGCTCCGCGGCCACGGCGGACCCGACGACGCGCGTGCCCAGGCACAGCACGTTGCAGTCGTCGTGGCTGACGCACTGGGCGGCCGTGTAGTGATCGTGGCAGGTGGCCGCGCGGATGCCCGGGAGCTTGGACGCCGCGACGCTCACGCCGGCGCCCGAGCCGCACACCGCGACGCCGCGCTCGGCGTCGCCCTCCGTTCCGGTGACGGTGTAGGGCACGCCCTCGAACGCGGCCACCTCCTGGAAGCTCCGGCCCATGGTCTCCCAGTCGCGCGCCTCGGCGGGCGACGCGCCCCGTACCTGGGGACCCTCCGGCGCGTCGAACGCGCCCTGGAGGAACACCAGCCGCTCGGCGTCCTGGAAAGGCAGCGCGCTCAGGAGCGACGCGTTCACGACGCTGAACACCGCGGTCACGGCGCCGATGCCCAACCCGAGCGTCAGGACCAGCACGGCGGTGAAACCCGGACGGCGCGCCAGCCCGCGCACCGCCAGGGCGAGATCCTTCGTGAGCCCGTCCATCATGATCCGCCTCTCCTCGCTTCGCCGATGCCTCGCGTCGTCGCTGCGCAGTCGCGCCGCCACCGCGTCCGGGTCGCCGAAGGCTTCGCGCGCCGCGCTGCGCGCCTCCTCTGGCGCCATCCCCTGCGCCTCCAGCTCCCGCGCCCGCTCCTCCAGGTAGAAGCGGATCTCCTCGCGCACCTCGTCACGCACCTCGTCGCCGGCGTCGCGGGGCGGGCACAGCCGGTCGGGGAGGCGCTTCAAGACTCCCCCTCCAGCACCGCCTCGACCGCCGTCGAGAAGGCACTCCATCGCAGGGACTCCGCGGTGAGGTGGGCGGCGCCCTCGGACGTGAGCCGGTAGAACTTGGCCCGCCGGCCGGTATCGGTGCGGCCCCAGGATCCCTCCAGCAGCCGCTTTCGCTCGAGGCGGTGAAGGGCCGGGTAGAGGGCCCCCTCCTCCACGTCGAGCACGCCCGAGCTCCGCTCCCGGATCCATCGGCCGATGGCGTAGCCGTGCAGGGGCCCGGGCTCGACGGAGCGCAGCACGAGCAGGTCGAGGGTTCCGGTGAAGAGATCGCTCCCGCTCATGTCGGTCATCCCGGTGAGGACGCGTGGCAGCCCTGGTTCACTCAGGGGTGCGGACCACTCTCTGGGACATACCTCAGTGGCTCAGGGTTGCACGGGCCTTCCGGGACGAGCCGTGGCCCGATACATGCGACTCTACATCGGTGAGCCCCACCTTTGACCAGAGATGCAGGAGAGCCACAATGGCGAACAAGAACGAGAGCATCACCGAGAGGAAGTCGCGGGCGGCGGGAGCACAGCGAGCGGAGCCGATGGGCACCGAGCGCGCCCGCACCGACACCCCGGTCGACCGGGACGACAACCCCGGCGCCGGTGAGCAGACCGGCGAGGCCGTCGGCGGCATCGGCGGCACGCTGGCGGGCGCGGGCATCGGCTCGGCGGCGGGCCCCATCGGCACCATCGTCGGCGGCATCGCCGGCGCCCTGGGCGGGTGGTGGGTCGGCGAGAAGGCGGGACGGGCCGCCGAGGACTGGGGCGAGCACGAGCCCGAGTATCGCAAGCACTACGAGGCCAATCCCCATTCGGACATGGACTTCGAGCGTGCCAGCGTCGGCTACGGAATCGGCCACATCGCGGGCCGCAACCCGGACTACCGCGACCGGTCGTTCAGCGACGTCGAGCCCCACATCCGGGACAACTGGAAGTACCCCGAGCACGACTACCCGACCATGAGGCCGTACGTGCGCCACGGCTTCGAGCGGACGTCTACGGCGGGCGACGCGCGCAGCGCCCGTGCCGACCGGGAGCGCATCTGACAACGAGCTGAGACGGCGCGCCACGCGTGCCGGGTTCCAGGCGGCGGGGGCGGCTCGACGCTCCCGCCGTCTCTTCGTCGGGAGCGGTTCCGCCGCCGCGGCGGTCCCGCCGCATCCTTCCTCTCATCCCCTCCGGCCGCCCGTGGTCGGGGCGCCGGAGCCGGGTCCGCGCCACCCGAAGCGCTCCCAGCTCGCCCGCCCCCGCTCGTCGAAGGCGACGCCCTCGGCCTCCAGCAGCGCGCGCTGCACCTGCGCCGTACGGTCGTGCGTCGGAGAGCTGATCTCGCCGTTCCGGTTGACGACGCGCCACCACGGCACGTCGCTGTCGCCGGGCAGGGCGTTGAGGGCGGCGCCCACGCCCCGGGCGGCCCGGGGCGTCCCCAGCATGGCGGCAACGCCACCGTAGCTGACGATGCGCCCGCGCGGCACGCGCCGGACCAGGTCGTAGACCGCGTCGCGGAAGGACCGGGACGGGTCGATCAGGGCTGACCTCCCGCGGTGGGTGTCCACAGGCCTCGGACGCCCAACCTGCTCCGTCTCCTCGCTCTCCACCAGGCCCGGGCGGCTCCCCGGCGCGGCCGGGGCGGGACGCGGGCCCGCTCCGCCGCCTTTGCCTCCCTCCCTCCGCCGGCCCAGATTCGGGGCGTGCCCTCCCCCGACACACCGAGGAGCCTTCCATGGCCCGCCCCACCTCCTGCCGGCTGGCGGCCCTGCTGCTCGCCTTCGCCCTGTCGCTCCCCGTCTCGATCCACGCCCAGACGCCCGCGCGGATCGTGGCCGAGCCGGCGGCCGTGGCCATGGTCAAGGGCGAAGACGCCACGGTCCGCATCAGGGTGGTGGACGCGACCGGCCGGCCCCTGGAGGCACCCCTCCGGGTCGGCGCCTCCCGGCGGGCCCTCGACGTGCAGGACGGAGGCGACGGCACGGTCCGGCTGGGCGCCATCGAGGTGGGCGAGCACCAGCTCGTCGTCTCGACGGTGCAGCCCGGCGCCGACGGCAGGCCGGTGACGGTCGCCATCCCGGTCAGGGTCGCCTGGCCCGCGGTGGCCCGGGTCGAGGTGGAGGCGGAGGAGGGGCGCCTCTACGCCGGGACCCGCCTTGCGCACCGCGCCCGCGTGGTCCACGTGGACGGCAGCGAACGGCCGCTCCCCCGGGTAACGTGGCGGAGCTGGGATCCGTCCGTGGCCGACGTGGACGCCTTCGGCAACGTCAATGCCCGTGGGCCCGGCACCGTGCGCATCGAGGCTTCCTTCGAGGGGTCGCGGGGGACGCTGGAGCACAGGGTCGAGGCGCTTCCCGTGGCCGCGGTCGATCTGCGGGGCGGCCGCGCCGAGATCCGCACCGGCGACGTCCAGGAGTTCGAGGCCGTGGCCCGGGACCGCTCGGGCCGTCCCGTCGCCGACGCGCCGGTGACGTGGAGCCTGCTCTACGCGGCGGACGACTCCATCAAGGGGGCCGCCGCGCCCGGTCAGCTCGACGGGGGCCGCTTCGTGGCCGACGTGCCCGGCGTGTACACGGTCATCGCGTCGGTGGGGCCGCACAGGGACGAGAGCAGCTTCCGCGTCACCAAGCGCGACGTGGTGCGGGAGGTGGAGGTGGTGGGGCAGGGGCGGCTCGACTACGTCTACACCACCGACTTCTGGGTCTTCGAGGGCGTGGACGGCCGCGACTACGCGCTCACCGGCTCCAAGACGGACGGCAAGGCGTTCGTGTTCGACGTGACCGATCCGGGCGGCATCGTGAAGACGGACTCCATCATGGTGGACGCCCGCAGCGTCAACGACGTGAAGGTCTCGCCCGACGGGCGCTGGGGCGCCATCTCCCGGGAGGGCGCGTCGAACCGCAGGAACGGCGTGGTGATCCTGGACCTGGCCGATCCGGCCCACCCCGTGGTGGCCGCCACCTACGACCAGGGCCTCACCGGCGGCGTGCACAACATGTACGCCACCGAGACGCACCTCTTCGCCCTCTCGGCGGGCGACAAGTACGTCATCCTGGACATGAGCGAGCTGTCGGCGCCGCGCTACGTGAGCGAGTACGACCACCCCGATTCCCGCGTGCACGACGTGTGGGTGCACGACGGCCTGGCCTATTCGGCCGAATGGGGCACGGGCGTGGTGGTGGTGGACGTGGGCAACGGCCGCTGGGGCGGCACCATCGAGGAGCCGGTCTTCGTCACCAGCTATCCGCTGCCCAGCGGCGGTACCCATGCCGTCTTCCCCTACCGCTCCGAGAGCACGGACAAGTTCTATCTGGTGGTGGGCGACGAGATCCTGAACCGCGAGGGGAAGGCGTGGCAGGGCAACGGCCCCGACTTCCGCCAGCAGTACGACCCCGAGACGGGCATGGGCGGCTACCCCAGGGCCACGTCCGGCTACGTCCAGATCGTGGACTTCACCGATCCCGAGAGCCCCGACATGGTGGCCCGCTACGAGGTGCCCGAGTTCGGGACGCACAACATGTGGGTCGAGGACGACGTGCTCTACCAGGCGTACTACGAGGGCGGCATGCGCATGGTGGACATGAGCGGCGAGCTCATGGGCAACCTCTACACCCAGGACCGCGAGATCGCCGTCTTCAAGGCCCACGACCCGGCGGGCTTCATCCCCAACTCCCCCGGCGCGTGGAGCGTGATGCCCTACAAGGGCCACGTCTTCTTCAGCGACATCAACTCGGGGCTGTGGGCGGTGAAGGTCGAGCCCGACCGACGCCCTGTGAGCTGACTCCCCACGGCCCCTTCCGCCCGGAGGCTTCCATGACCCGCCGCATCCGTCCCGTCCGTGTCGCCGCGCTCCTGGCGCTGGCGCTCGCCGCCGCCGCGCCCCCCTCCGCCGCCCAGGACACCGCGGCGGCCGACGGCCTCCGGCTCGAGACCTGGCTCGACTGGGAGACGGTGGCCGACCCGCAGGTCTCGCCCGACGGGTCTCGTGTGGTGTACACGCGCCGCTGGGTGGACCGGATGAGCGACGACTGGACCTCGGCGCTCTGGATCATGGACGCCGACGGTTCGCGGAACCGGTTCCTGGCCGAGGGCTCCGCGCCGCGCTGGTCGCCCGACGGCACCCGCATCGCATACCTGGCGGCGGGCGAGCCCCGCGGCACCCAGCTCTTCGTGCGCTGGATGGACGCCGAGGGGGCCACCTCCCAGATCACGCGCACCGAGCACGCGCCGTCGGACGTCCGCTGGTCCCCCGACGGGGAGCGCATCGCCTTCGCCATGTTCGCGCCGTCGAGCGAGCCGTGGTCCATCGACATGCCGTCGGCGCCGGAGGGCGCCGAATGGACGGAGCCGCCCCGCAAGGTGGAGCGGGTGCACTTCCGCCAGGATCGCGTCGGGTTCACCGACGAAGGGACCTACCACCTCTTCGTCGTGCCCGCCGCCGGCGGCACGCCGCGGGCCCTCACCGAGGGCGATGGTGTGGTGGGCGCGCCCTTCAGCGGCCTCCGCTTCGGCGCCGCCCTTTCCTGGACCCCCGACGGGCGCAGCGTGGTCTTCGACGGCCTCATGGAGCCGGGCTGGGAGAGCACGTACGCCGAGTCCTACCTCTACGCCGCCGACGTGGAGACCGGACGGGTGCGACGGATCGTCGACGAGAAGGGGTTGTGGGGCTCGCCGGTGGTCTCTCCGGACGGTCGTCGGGTGGCGTTCACCGGCCACCCCTTCACGACGCAGACCTACCGGGCGGCGGACCTGTGGGTGGTGGGGCTGGACGGCAGCGGCATGCGCCGGATCTCCGGTGACCTGGACCGCGATCCGCAGGAGCCGACCTGGGCGCCGGACGGACGGGGCGTGTACTTCACCGCGGGGAGCGAGGGTGCACAGAACGTGTACCTCGCGTCGCTCGACGGCGGCGTGCGGCAGGTCACCGAGGGGGAGCACATGCTGGGCCTCGCCTCCGTGGCGCGGGACGGCACGGCCGTGGGCGTGCGCAGCGCGCCCCACGAGCCCGGCGACGTGGTCCGGTACCGGCTGCCCTCCTTCGACGGCCTGACCGAGCTCACCGGCGTCAACGACGACGTGCTCGCGGGCATCGAGCTGGGCGACGTCGAGGAGATCTGGTTCGAGGCCGAGGGCGGGCCGCCCGCCCAGGGCTGGATCGTGAAGCCCCCGGATTTCGACTCCTCCCGGGATTACCCGCTCATCCTCCGCATCCACGGAGGGCCCCACGCCATGTACAACGCGGGGTTCGACTTCAAGAACCAGAACCACGCCGCCAACGGCTACGTGGTGCTCTATACGAATCCGCGGGGGAGCTCCGGGTACGGTAGCGAGTTCGGCAACGCCATCAACTTCGCCTATCCGTCCATGGACTACGACGACCTCATGGCCGGCGTGGACGCGGTGGTCGACCGCGGCTGGGTGGACACGGACAACATGTTCGTCTACGGCTGTTCCGGCGGAGGCGTGCTCACGAGCTGGGTCATCGGCCACACGAACCGCTTCCGGGCCGCCGGCGTGCTCTGCCCCGTCATCAACTGGATGAGCTTCGCGGGCACCGCCGACATCGTGCAGTGGGGCTACCACCGCTACGAGGGCTACCCCTGGACGAATCCGGAGAAGTACCTCCGGCACTCGCCGCTCATGTATGTCGAGAACGTGGAGACGCCCACCCTCATCATGACGGGCGAGCTGGACCTGCGGACGCCGATGTCCCAGTCGGAGGAGTACTACCAGGCGCTCAAGGCGGTGGGCGTGCCCACGGTGCTCCTGCGCTTCCACGAGGAGTACCACGGAACGTCGTCGAAGCCCAGCAACTTCATGCGCACCCAGCTCTACCTCATGAGCTGGTTCGAGCGCTGGGGAAGCCACGACGAGCGCGTCGCGGCGGAGGATGGTGGGTGAAGCGGTTCCTCCTCGCGCTCCTGGGGCTGACTCCGATGGTGTCGGCCGCCAACCAGGCGCCACCCGGCCCGTGCGATCCGGCGCGCGGCGAGCGCCTGCCGCCCAGCACCGACCTGTACTGCCTCGAGCTCACGGCGGTCCCGGGCGGCCAGGGCCGGGCCCTCGTGGAGCTGGGCCGCGCGCCGGGTCCGTTCACCGTGGCCGTCACTCCCGACGGACGGCTCCGCTACGCGCCGGTGTTGTTCCTGGAGGGGGTGCCCGACGCCGCCTCGCTCGACGGCGTGGAAGGCTACGTGGCCTGGGTCACCACGCCCACGTTCTGGCCCGAGGAGCGCCTGGGCGTGGTGCGGCCGGGCTCCACCCCGCTCCCCGAGATCGACCTGGACAAGTTCGTCGTGCTGGTGACCGCCGAGGCCGACACGGCGGCGGCCGAGCGCGCCGGCCGCCTGCTCTTCCGGGGCGGCTCCCCCAGCACGCGCATGCAGCCGGCCGACGTGATGGAGTTCGCCCTGGGCACGATGGGCGAGGCGGCGCCCGGGACCGTGCCGGGAGGGATGACCACGGGCGCCGGCGACAGCGCGGGCGCTCCGGCCATGGACCACTCCGGCCACGGCGGCCGGACCGCCGAGGGCTGGATCGTCCCGCCCATGCCCGAGGGGGTCGGCATGCTCCCGGCCATGATGACGCTCCGGCCCGACGTGGAGCCCTTCGAGCCGCCCGAGCCCCGGGGCGGCGCGCTGCCCGCGCGCCCCAGCGAGATCGTCCGCCTGGGCGACGGCGACACGCTCCGCCTCGAGGCCACGGTGGTGGAGCGGACCGTCGGCCGCCACACGGTGCGCATGTACGCCTACAACGGGCAGTATCCGGGTCCGCTGATCTGGGTGCCCCGGGGCGCCACCGTCACCGTGGACTTCACGAACCGGATCGACCAGCCCACGACGGTGCACTGGCACGGGCTGCGCCTGGACAACCGCTTCGACGGGGTGCCGGGGCTCACCCAGGCGCCGGTGCTCCCGGGCGAGACCTTCCGCTACGAGGTCTTCTTCCCCGACCCCGGGCTCTACTGGTATCACCCCCACGTGCGCGAGGACGTGCAGCAGGACCTCGGGCTCTACGGTAACATGATGGTGCGCGACGGGCGGGGCGACTACTACGGCCCGGCCCACCGGGAGGAGATCCTCATGCTGGACGATCTCCTGGTTGCGGACGAGGGACCGGTGCCCTTCGGCCGGGAGCGGGCGACCCACGGCTTCATGGGCCGCTTCGGCAACGTGTTCCTGCTGAACGGCGAGCCGGAGTGGACGCTGGACGTGGATCGGGGCGAGGTGGTGCGCTTCTTCCTCACCAACGTGGCCAACACGCGCACCTTCAACCTGGGCTTCGCCGGGCCGGACGGCGCCGCCGACGCTCCCCTGGAGGTGGTGGGCTCGGACGTGGGCGTCTACGAGCGCGAGGAGCGGGTGGGCTCGGTGGTGATCGCCCCGGCCGAGCGCTACATCGTCAACGCCCGCTTCGACGCGCCGGGCACCTACACGCTCGTGAACCGCGTGCGGGGCATCGACCACCTGTTCGGGGCGTTCTTCCCCGAGGCGGACACGCTGGGCGTGGTGCGGGTGGCGGAGACGTCCGCCACGCCGGACCTCTCGGCGGCGCTGGAGGAGCAGCGCGAGCATCCCTGGATGGGCGAGGACATCGCGCGATACCGCGACGCGTTCGACCGCCCCGTGGATCACGAGCTGGAGCTGGTGCTGGAGACCGGGGAGCTGCCGTTCGTGGCGCAGCAACCACCCCGCTGCGGCCATGAGGGTGGCCATGTGTCCGTCGTGGCCGCAGGCATGCATGATGCCGCTCTCGACGCCCGCAAGGCTGGTGCCGCGCACCTTGCTGGCATAGGGAAGGCCCGTCTGCTCCTTCACCGGAAGCCCGTCCATGTCGGCGCGCAGCCCGATCGTGCGCCCGGCGCGGCGCGCGGGTCGCAGCGCGGCGCGCAGATCGGCGATCGTGCGCACGGTGGTCATGGGCAGGCGCGAAGGATCGCCCGCGCTCAGCGCGGTGGATCCTTCGAACGTCGCGACGAGGGCGCTTCTCATGCCGCGATCACCTCCTCGCGGGTGCCGGCCAGCGCCCGCGTGCTGTCGGCCAGCGCGTCGAAGAGCGCCACCAGCTCGGGGGTTCGCTCGGCCACCGCCGCGCGCTGCGCGGCGACGGTGGCCTCGTCGCCGCGGACGATCGGCCCGGTCAGCGCCCCGGCCGCGCCCCGCGCGGCCCAGTTGTCGACGGCGCGGCGCACCAGCGGCGCCAGAGCGGCACGGTCGACGCCGGCGGTTGCGGCGAGCCGCTCGGCGGCGCCCTGCAGCGTGACCACGAAGTTGGAGGCCATGGAGGCGGCCGCGTGGTAGGCGGCGCGGTCGGCCTCGGCCACCTCGATGGGTCGCAGCCCGGCGGCGCGCGCCAGCGTCCGCGCCGCCTCCAGTGCACGCGGCGTCGACCCGGCCACCGCGGCGGCCGCGCCCTGCAGCGTCTCGGGGCCGGCACCGTGGGCCACGGTCATCAGCGGGTGCAGCGAGAGGGCCTCGTGGCCGTCCAGCGGTGCGAGGGTGGCGGAGCCCGAGCAATGGCCGACGAGGAGACCGG
>JAHWKH010000069.1 GCA_019347995.1 Gemmatimonadota bacterium
CGACCTCCTCGTCGGGAGCGACCACCTCGTGCACCTCACGCACCGGGCCGCCGCCGGGGTGGGGGAGCTGGTTCCGGGAGGCCGTCTCCCGCCCGGGACGGTCATACCCACGTGCGTCGACCTGGACCGATTCCGACCGGCGGACGATTCCCGCGCCAGGCGCCGGGAGCTGGGGCTTCCGCCGGGCCCGCTGGTCGTGCACACCGGCACCCTGTCGGGGTGGTACCTGGGGAGTCAGACGGTGAGGGTGGGCGGCGCCGTGGCGCGCCTCACCGGCGGCGCGTTCCTGGTGCTGACACGGGAACGGGACCTGGCGGAGCGGCTGCTGGCGGCGGAGGGCGTGGAGGCCCTGGTGCGCACGGCCCAACCGGAAGACGTTCCGCGCTGGCTCGGCGCCGCCGACGCGGGGCTGGCGCTGGTGCGGACCGGATTCGCCAAGTCCGCCAGCGCGCCCACGAAGGTGGGCGAGTACCTGGCCTGCGGCCTGGCGGTCGCCGCGACGGCGGTGGGGGATCTCCGCGAGCAGCTCGACGGCGGCGCGGCGTTCACCGTCGCCGACGACGCGGAGCCGGAAGAGGTCGCCCGCCGGCTCGCCGCCGCCGCCGCGCGGCCCGACCGCATCCGGGAGGCCCGTGCCCTGGCCGCCACCCACTTCTCCCTGGAGGAAGGCGTCGCCCGCTACGCGGACATCTACCGGAGCCTGGGGGTGCGGCCGTGCGCGTGACCGCGTTCGCTCCCTACCCGCCCGAAGGCCCCAGCACGCGCTTCCGGCTGACCCAGCTGGCCGCCCCGCTGTCGGAGCGGGGCCTCGACCTGCGCGTCCTGCCGTTCGTGACCGCCGACCTCTATCCGCTCCTGCGCCGGCGGGGAGCCGTGAGAAAGGTGAGCCTGCTCGTCGGCGGTCTCGGCCGCCGCGCCCGCGAGATCGCGGCGGTGTCCCCGGACGGGGTGGCGCTCGTGCACCGGGAGCTGGCGCCGCTCCTCAACCGCGCGCTGCTCCGCCGCCTCCGGGGGACCGGCGCGCCTCTGGTGTTCGACTTCGACGACGCCGTCTACCTGCCGTCGCCGGGGGCGCACCCCCTGCTGGGCCCGCTCCGGCATCCCGAGGCCGTCACGCGGGCCTTCTGCCGGGCCGCGGCGGCCGTGATGGCGGGCAACGAGCACCTGGCGGCCTGGGCCCGGGAAGCCCGGGGCGGCGGCCCGGGGGTCCACGTCGTCCCCACCGTGGTGGACACCGACCGCTTCCGACCCCGGCCCGCCGACGAGCGCGCGCCCGGCCCGCCCCGCGTCGGCTGGGTGGGGAGCCACACGTCGCTTCCGTACCTGGAGGCGCTCGACCCGGTCCTCGAGGACCTGCGCGCCCACCGGCGCTTCGACCTGGTGGTGGTGGCGAACCGGGCGCCGCGCATGCGCGCGGAGCACACCTTCGTTCCCTGGACGCCGGAGGGGGAAGTGGACCAGGTTCGCGGTCTCGACGTGGGGCTCTACCCCCTCCCCGACGACCCGTGGGCCCGGGGCAAGTGCGGCTTCAAGGCGATCCAGTACATGGCATGCGGGGTGCCGGTGGTGGCTTCTCCCGTCGGAGTCCTGCGGGATCTTGTGTCGCCCGGCGAGACCGGCTTCCTCGCCGACGGCCCCGGCGCCTGGAAGGAGGGCGTCGCGCGTCTCCTGGACGACGCGGCGGGCCGGCGGGCCATGGGAGCCCGGGGGCGGGAGCGCGTGGTGCGCTCGTACTCCCTCGCGTCGCAGGTGGACGCGGTGGCGGGCATCCTTTCGCAGGCCCGGGAGACGGGGGGGCGCCGATGACGGCGGGCGGCCGCTGGGCCAGGCGCTTCCGCGCGCTCCCCGACGTGATCGTGCGCCGCGCCGTGGCCGCGTGGAACCGGACGGTCCGCGAGTCCAGGGCCCTCGCCGGGCGGGTCTACGATCTCGATCGCGTCGTCGACGCGCCGAGTCCCCGTTTTCGCCTGGCCCAGTTCCGGGAGCCGCTGGCTAGACGGGGTCTCGTCATGGAGGAGCACGCGTTCTTCCCGCCGGATGCCCTTCCCTATCTCGAGGAGCTCGCGTCCGCCTTGTCCGACGTGTCGCGGTCCGTTCCGTTCCAGCTCGTGGTCGTGGCGGATCGCCGTCCAGCCGGACTGGGCGGGCTCCCCTGGTCGTTCGTCCCGTGGTCGCCGGAGGCCGAGATGGAGACCCTGCATCGCATGGACCTGGTCCGCCTCCTCGAGGATCCGGCAGCGCGCCACGCCCTCGGTCGCGCGGGCCGGCCCTGGGTCGAGGAGCGATATTCCGTCGAGGCCGCGGCTCCCGCCATCGCCCATTACCTGAGGGTCGCGGCGGGGAGCGCCCGGAGGGCCGGGTCGTGAGCAGGCGCGCATATCCCCTCCTGCCTCGGCGCCTCTTCATGCAGCTCCGCTATGCCGCGGAGCGGCTCGGACCCGGACGATGGCCCGCCGCGGCGGACCTCCTCGACAGGCTCGATCGGCTCGTCTTCGAGCCGGTGTGGCGCGACGAGGAGCTCCTCGTGCGGGAGAGGGGGGTCATCCTCCGGATTCCTGCGGAGTCCGTCCCCGGATACGCACGCCGTCGATGGGAGCCGCTCACCACCCGGGCGCTGCTGCGCCACCTTCCCCGTGGGGGTCGCTTCGTGGACGTGGGGGGCCACATCGGGCACTTCGCCGCCTTCGCCGCACGGCGGGTGGGCGTCTCGGGCCGGGTCCACGTCGTGGAGCCGGCCCCCGACAACGTGAGGCTGCTGGAAGCCATGGTTACGCTGAACGGCTTTTCCCAGATCTCCATCCATGCCGTGGCGGCCGGCCGCGCGAGCGGCATGCGGGCCCTCCAGATGATGGATCACGGCGACAGCCACGGCTTCTACCCACACCCGCTGGCGACGAGGACGGCATCCTTGAACGTGCCGGTGCACCGGCTCGACGAGCTCGTGGAGCCGCCGGTGGACGTGATCAAGGTGGACGTCGAGGGGGCGGAGCTGGACGTGCTCGAGGGCGCCACCGGCCTGCTGGCCGCCGATCCGCCGCCGGTGCTGGTGGTGGAGTGGAATCCCGCGTCCCAGGAATCGGCCGGAAGGGATCCCCTCGAGCTTCCGGCCGCGCTGGAGCGCGCAGGCTTCGAATCGATCGAGGCCATCGACGAACGAGGCTTCCGGACGGTGTCCCTGGAGGACGCCAGGCGCCTCCACGAGGCCGGCGATCTGGATGGCGGACGCTACGTCAATCTCCTCGCCCGTCCCGAGCCGCGGCCGTGAGGGAAGGGATGCGCGTGCTCTGGACCTCGCACAGCGGTCACCGGGGGGGTGCCCAATCGGCGCTCTCCGAAGGAGTGGACGCCCTCGCCGAGCGCGGCCACGAGGTTCACGTCGTCCTCCCCGAGGAGGGCGATCTCCGCGACCAGCTCGCCCGTGCCGCCTCGGTGCGCGTGGTCTACCACGCCTGGTGGATGAGCCACGATCTGCCCGTCCGCACCCGCCTGGCCAGGCTGGGGGTGAACGTGCTCCGTGCCCGCTCCACGCTGGCCCGCGTCGCCCGGAAGGTCTCGGCCGACGTCGTCGTGGCCAACACGATGGTGACGCCGGCGCCGGCGCTGGCCGCCCGATCGGCGCGGCTTCCCCTGGTGTGGTACCTCCACGAGTTCGGCGACCTGGATCATCGTCTCGACTTCGACTGGGGGCGGGCTCCGACGCTGCGGGCGATCCACGCGCTCTCGACCCGTGTCATGGCGAATTCGGAAGCGGTGGCGGGATACGTGGCCGAGTGGATTCCGCGCAGGAAGATCGACGTGGTCCGCTACGCGGTGAACGTCGACGAGTCGATCCCGCGGAGGCGGAAGAACGGGGAACCCCTCCGCTTCCTGCTCCTGGGCCGGCGGACCCCACGGAAGGGCCTCGAGGAGGCGATTCGAGCGCTGGCGGCGCTGCCGCGGGACGGACGCCCGGTGCGTCTGGATCTCGTAGGGCCGGGGCTGCCAGCCTACGACGAGTGGCTGCGGGAGCTGATCCGGGAGCTGGACGTGGCGGATCGCGCCTTCCTCCTCCCCTTCGACCCGCGGCCGGAGACCCGCATCGCCGAGGCGGACGTGCTCCTAATGTGTTCGGCGATGGAGGCGTTCGGCCGGGTGACCGTCGAGGCGCAGAAGCTCGGCGTCCCGGTGATCGCCGCCGCCGCGGGCGGCTCGATGGAACTGGTGGCCCACGGAGAGACCGGCCTTCTCTACGCGCCGGGTGACGTCGCCGCGCTGACCGGAAGCATGGCGGCGCTCCGCGACCGCGAAGAGCTGCGCCTGAGCCTCGGGCGGAGGGCCCGGGAGGAGAGCCGACGGACCTTCTCCTCCCAGCGCTACGGCTCGGAGCTGGAGAGCGTCCTCCGGCGGGCCAGCGGCAGATCGTGAGGCGGACAGGTGGACGCGGTGGCGGACATCCCTTCGCAGGCCCGGAGACGGGGGAGCGCCGATGACCATGGGCGGCCGCTGGGCCGGGCGCTTCCGCGCGCTCCCCGACGTGATCGTGCGCCGCGCCGTGGCCGCGTGGAACCGGGCGGTCACGCGCCTGCGCGGGGCGGAGCCGCCCGACCCCCACGAGCCCGCCGGGCTACGCGAGGTGCGGGCGCGGGCCCGGGCGCGGCGCACCGACATCTCGCGCCACCTGCCGACGCTCTACCTGGAGGCGGTGGCGGCGTCGCCGCGCCTGATCGTGGAGCTGGGCACCCGTGGGGGCGACTCGACCTTCGTGTGGGAGCGGGTCGCCGCCCTCACCGGGGCCACCGTGCTGAGCGTGGACGTCGACGACTGCTCGCACGTGTCCTCGTTCCCCGGCTGGCACTTCGTGCGGTCCGACGATGTCGCGTTCGCCGCCGCCTTTCCGGACTGGTGCCGGGAGAGGGGCATCGAGCCGCGCGTGGACGTGTTGTTCGTCGACACGAGCCACGCGCTGGAGCACACGCGGGCGGAGCTCGCGGCATGGCTGCCCCTCCTGGCCCCCCGGGGCAGGGCCATCTTCCACGACACGAACATGCGGGCGTTCTACCGCCGCGGCGACGGCACGGTGGGGCTCGGATCCACGGTGAACGCCCGGGGCGTCATGGAGGCCCTGGAGGAGCGGCTCGGCCGACCGCTGGACGAGCGGCGGCCGCTCCACCTGCTGGCGGGAGGCTGGGTGGTCCGGCACGATCCGCTCTGCTCCGGCCTCACCGTGCTCGAGCGTGTCTCGCCGCCCGGGAAGGCCGGCGCCGATGGGTGAGACCGTCCTCCGCCTCGACCCATGTCCGGCGTGCGGGCGGCACGGGGAGGCGCGCCCCTTCCACGCCCGCGGACTCCCCTACGCGCGCTGCCGCCGGTGCGGAGCCCACGTGCTCACCGAACCTCCCGCGTTCGACACGTACTACGGCGGCTACTTCCCCGAGGGGGTCCGACGGGACTCGCCGCTGCTGGCGCGGCGGTACCGCGACCTGCTGGCGGGTCTGGGGAACCTCGCTCCGGGGCGGCGCCTCCTGGAGGTGGGCTTCGGCAACGGCCAGCTCCTCGCCCAGGCGCGGGACGGGGGATGGGAGATCGCGGGTACCGAGCTATCGGAAGCCCAGGTCGCGCCCGGCCGCGCCCGCGGGCTCGACGTCGCCGCGGGCGACCTGGTGCGGGACGGTCTCTACCTGGATCGGCGGTTCGACGCCGCGGTCCTCATCGAGGTGGTGGAGCACCTGCCGGACCCCACGGAGACCCTGCGGGGGGTGGCCGAGCGTCTCGTCCCGGGGGGCGTCCTGTACGTCACCACCCCCAACGTGGGCGCCCTCTCCCGCCGACTCCTGGGGGGTCGCTGGAGCGTGTTCGACCGGGAGCACGTCACGCTCATGGGCCCCCGCGCCCTGAAGGCGCTCCTGCGCCGGTCGGGCTTCCGGCCCCTCTCGGTCCGCAGCCGGAACCTCAACATCGCGGAGCTTCGCCAGGCCCTGCGCGGAGGGAGCGACGGCGGGGATGGCCACGTCCGGTTCGACCGGCCCGCCGCCGCCGCCGACCTCCGCGACCGCATCGAGGCTTCGGGGCCGCTCCGGGCCACCAAGGCGGTGGCCAACTCCGTCCTGGGCGCCACCGGCGCCGGCGACACGCTCGTGGCGTGGGCGCGCCGCGAGGGCACCCCCTGATGTGCGGCATCGCCGGCATCGTCGCCCTGGGCCCCGCGGGCCGCACCCCCGATCCCGCCGTCGTCCGCGCCATGGCCGAGCGCCTCGTCCACCGGGGCCCCGACGCGCGCACGTCGTGGACCTCCCCTTCCGGCCGCTGCGCCCTGGGCCACGCGCGCCTGCGGGTCATCGACCTGGAGACCGGCGGCCAGCCCATGGCCAACGAGGACGGCACGGTGCAGGTGGTGTTCAACGGCGAGATCTACAACTTCGCGGAGCTGCGCCGGGAGCTGATGGCGCTCGGGCACAGCTTCCGCTCCACCGGCGACACGGAGGTCATCGTCCACGGCTGGGAGGCGTGGGGCGAGGGCGTGGTGGAGCGGCTGGACGGAATGTTCGCTTTCGGCCTGTGGGACGAGCGGCGGGGGCGCCTGCTGCTGGCCCGGGACAGGCCGGGCAAGAAGCCCCTCTACTGGGCGGAGAAGGACGGCGCGCTGCTGTTCGCCTCGGAGATCAAGGCGCTGCTGGACGCCGGCGTGGAGCCCGACGCCGACCCGCGGGCCTTCCCACTGTACCTGGCCTACGGCTACGTGCCGGCGCCGGGGACGTTCTACCGTGCCGTGCGCAAGCTCCCTCCGGCCACGCTCATGACCATGGAGGCCGACGGCGCCCGCCGGGAGCGGCGCTACTGGTCCCTGCGCTTTCGCTCCGGCGACATGCGTCGCGGCGACGCCGTGGAGCGGGTGCGGACGACCATGGAGGACGCCGTCCGGCGACGCCTGGTGGCCGACGTGCCCCTGGGCGCGTTCCTGTCGGGCGGCATCGACTCGTCGGTCGTGGTGGGCCTCATGAGCCGCCTCTCCGACCGCCCCGTGCGCACGTTCTCCATCGGCTTCGGCGACGACCCCGGCTACGACGAGACGGCGTACGCGCGGCGCGTGGCCGACCACTTCGGCTCCGACCACACCGAGTTCCGGGTGGAGGCGGGCGCGGTGGAGCTGGTGGACCGCCTGGTGGACGCCTACGACGAGCCCTTCGGCGACTCCTCGGCCATCCCCACCTCCATCGTGTCGGGGCTGGCCCGGGAGCACGTCACCGTGGCGCTCACGGGGGACGGCGGCGACGAGATATTCGCCGGCTATCCGCGCTTCCTGGGGATGGTGATCGCCGAGCGCATGCCGCGCTGGGCCGCCCGGGTGGGCGACGCCCTGGGGCGCCGCCTGCCGCACCACGACGACTTCCGCCACCCCACGCGCCGCTTCTCCCGGTTCTTCCACGCCGCCGCGCTTCCGGCCGAGGAGCGCATGCTCCGCTGGATCGGCTTCTTCGCCGACGACGTGGACGCGCTGCTCCGGCCCGGGCTCGCCGCCGCGCTGGACGGCCGCGCCCTCACGGCCCACTTCCGGGCGCCGCTGGAGGCCCACGCCGGCCAATCGCCGCTGGCGCGGGCGCTGGCCCTCAACTTCGAGACGTACCTCCCTGAGGACCTCTTGGTGAAGGCCGACCGCTGCTCCATGACCCACGGCCTCGAGCTCAGGAGCCCGTTCCTGGACACCGCCGTCATGGAGCTGGCGGCGGGGCTGCCCGACCGGCTGCGCATACGTGGGGGCACCCTCAAGTGGATCCTGCGGGAGGCGTACCGGGACATGCTGCCCCCCGGGGTCCTCTCCCGGGGCAAGATGGGCTTCGGCATCCCGCTCCCCATGTGGTTCCGCACCCACTGGCGCCCCCTCCTGGAGGCGCGCATCCTCGCGCCCGAGGCGCGCCTGTGGAGCGTGCTCCGTCCCGAGCCGGTGCGGCGCATGGCGGAGGCCCACCTGGCGGGCACCGCCGACTTCGGCCACCAGCTCTGGGCGCTGCTCACGCTGGAGACGTGGCTCGAGCGGGCGCCGGTGCGGCTGCCGGAGCTGGAGTGAGCGAGATCGAGCATCCTTGTCCGTCGCGCGCCCGCGACCGACCTTCAGCCCGTCTCCCCGCATCCCCGGCTCCGGGAACGCCATGAGCTTTCCCCTGATCACCGCCATCGTGGCCGCGCTGGCCCTGACGCTCACCGCCCTCCTCACGCCCCTGGTGCGGGGCGCGGCGCTGGGGATGGGGCTCGTGCGCCAGGCGCAGGCCGACCGCTGGCACCGGCGGCCGACGCCCGCCATCGGGGGCGTGGCCATCTTCCTGGGGTTCGGCATCGCGCTTGGCGTGGGCTGGATCCTCGATCCCGAGGCCGCCTCGGCCCTGGCGTACCTGCCGCCCCAGGCCATCCTGCCCTGGACGCCGTGGGAGGGGCTGCTGGCGGCGGGGACGCTGGTGTTCCTGGTGGGGCTGGTGGACGACCTCTTCCGGCTGAACCCGGTGCAGAAGCTGGCCGGCCAGATCGCCGCGGCCGTGCTGCTGGTCCTCTCGGGCGTCGGGGTGTGGCTGACGGGACTCTACCTGCTGGACGCCGCGCTGTCGGTCCTGTGGTTCGTGGCCATCACCAACGCCCTGAACCTGCTGGACAACATGGACGGGCTGGCGACGGGGGTGGCGGCCATCGCGGGCGGCTACCTGAGCCTCCTCTTCCTGCTGGAGGGGGAGGCCGGGCTCCTCTTGCTGTCGCTGGCGTTCACGGCGGCCCTCGTGGGCTTCCTGGTCCACAACTACCCGCCGGCCCGCATCTTCATGGGCGACTCGGGCTCCCTGTTCCTGGGACTCTTCCTGGCAGCGCTTTCGCTCTCCCCGGCGCCGGGGCTCTCCCGCAGCCTCTTCGCCGTCGTCGCGGTGCCGGCGCTGGTGCTCGCCATCCCCATCCTGGACACGACGCTGGTCACCCTGGGACGCATGCTCGAGGGGCGGCCCATCTCGGAGGGGGGGAAGGACCACACCTCGCACCGTCTCGTGGCGCTGGGCGTGAGCGAGGAGCGGGCGCTGTGGGTGCTGTGGTCGCTGGCCCTGCTGGGCGGCGCCATCGCGCTCCTGCTGCGCACCGTGGAGCGGGGCACGGCCTACGTGCTCGGCGGCGTCCTTCTGACGGGGCTCATCCTGCTGGGCGCGTACCTCCTGAGCGTGCGGCTGCGGGCCCTGCGGCGGCAGGAGGGGCCGCGGCTGCCGCTCTACGAGATGTTCGTCTCCTGGAACGAGCGCGTCCCCGTCCTGCCCTTCGTCATGGACGCGCTGCTGGTGGC
>JAHWKH010000006.1 GCA_019347995.1 Gemmatimonadota bacterium
CGCGTCGTTCAGGGCCGTCGTGTGGAGTCTGTGGCCGAGCGCCACGCCCTTCCCCGGATTCCGCGACGCAGCCGACCACGACCGGTTCGTCGCCGACCTCGTCGCAATCGGCGCCATCCACGACGCGGGCCAGGTCTATTGGGATGTGCGGCTGTCGACGCAGCACCCCACGCTCGAGTTCAGGACCGCCGACGCGTGCCTCACCGTGGACGACGTCGTCCTGCACGCCGCCCTGTGCCGGGCGCTGGCCAACCGCACGGGCGCGATCGTGGTGTCAGCCGACTACCGCCTCGCCCCAGAGCACCGCTTCCCTGCCGCTCTGGACGACGCATGGACCGTCCTCACGTGGCTGCATGACCACGCCGGCGAGCTTGGCGCCGACCCAGGGCGCCTGGCCGTGGCGGGGGAGAGCGCGGGCGCCAACCTCGCCGCGGTGGCCGCGCGCCGCGCCCACGCCGACCCCGCCGGCGCCCATCCCCGCCTGCGGGCCCAGTTGCTGGCCTACCCGGCGCTGGACGCCGCGCTGGCCACCGCCTCCTACGACGAGCTGGGCACCGGCTTCGGTCTGACCCGCGAGCAGATGCGCTGGTACTGGGACGCCTATGCGCCGGACGGGGCCGCGCGCTCGCCCGAGGCCTCCCCGCTGCGCGCGTCCGACCTCGCGGGCCTGCCTCCGGCGGTCATCGTGCAGGCCGAGCTCGATCCGCTGCTCGACGACGGACTGGACTACGCGCAGCGCCTACGCGCCGCGGGCGTGGAGGCCGACGTCCGCGTGTGGCCCGGCATGGTCCACGGCTTCCTGCGCTACCGCGGCCTGCTCGACGATGCCCACGCCGCCCTCGACGAGGCCGCCGCCCGGGTGGCCGCCTACCGCGCCGATGCCTTACCCAGCCAGCCCGGCCTCGTCCTGACCGTCCTCATCGACGGCCGTACGGCGGAGGTGCGCGCCTCCCGCACGCTGAGCCTGCCGCTGCAGATCCTCAGCACGGGGCCGGTGACGGTGGAGGCGGTCGTCCGGGCGCGGGCTCCGCTCACCCCCTGACCGACCGGCGCTATCCAACGGCACCGGGTGCCGTTAGGGTCGCGCCACCGGGAACACGACCGGTCGGCCGCAGGAGGACGCATGACCATCACCGCCCCCGTCGAGGACATCGTGCCCGTGACCGAGGCAGCCGAGCTCGAGGTCGTCGAGGAGGCCTAGCCGGTGCTTCACGCGGATGCGCAGCTTCGGCTTGCGGCGGGCGCGCCTGCCCTGGATGCTCGCGTCGTCTCCTGTCATGGCGTCTCCCCGGCGGCGTGGGGCGCCGCACCCTCTCTTCGATGTCCTCCGGAGGGGCGGCGGATCGCACGCTCCGACCGTCCCGCCATGCACGGCCCGTTCCGCGCTGGAGGGGCGTTGAGGAAGGGGGAGCGATCTACAGGAGACGGGAGGCGACGACCCAGGCACGCTCCTGCGCCCTCTCCCACGCTCCCCTGCGACGAAAGGCGTCCAGCTCCAGCTCGTCGGCGAGCTCGATGTCCTGGAGGAAGCGGTCGTGGAGCCGACGACCGACCCGGGGGTCGTGACACAGGAGGGTCACCTCGTCGTTCAGCGCCATGGAGCGGTTGTCGAAGTTCATCGTGCCCACCGAGCTCCACATCCGGTCGGCCACCAGCGTCTTGGCGTGCACCATGGTGGGCCGGTACTCGTAGATCCTCACGCCTCCCTCCAGCAGCGCCTCGTAGTGGCAGCGGGCGGCGTACCAGGTGGAGGGCCGGTCGGTGTTGCCGCCCGGGGTGAGCACGCGCACGTCCACGCCACGCCCGACGGCGTCCACCAGCATGCGCCGGAAGTCGTCGTCGGGGACGAAGTAGGCGTTGGTGATGTAGAGCGTCTCGCTGGATCCGGCGATCGATAGGGCGAAGTACTGCTCCGCCCGGGTGGCTCCCAGGGCCGGGGCGCTGAAGAAGACCCCGGCGTGGGTGTCGCCGGGCCGGGCGTCCCCCTCCGGGAATACGCGATCGCCCACGAGGAGTTGGCGGGTGGCCTCGGCCCAGTCGTCGATGAAGCCCGCCTGGAGCTGGTAGACCGCGGGGCCTTCGAGGCGCGCGCTGGTGTCGCGCCACTGGCCTTCGTGGCGTCCGTCCCCCATCCAGTCGTCGTGGATGGCGAAGCCGCCCGTGTAGCCGATGCGTCCATCCACGACCACGGTGCGCGCGTGGCTGCGCTGCTGGACCTTGTAGAGGGTGGTGGGTCGCGGCGGCCGGAAACACGCCACCTCGACGCCCCCGTCCTTCAGCTTCCGGAAGTACGCTTCGTCCACGCCCCGGGTGCCGAACCAGTCGTACAGGAAGAGCACCTCGACGCCCGCCCGGGCGCGCTCCAGGAGGATTTCCTCGAGCTCGTCCGCCAGCCGGCCCGGCTTGAACCAGAAGACGTGCCACGTGATGAGGTCCCGGGCCGAGCGCAGGTCCTCGAAAAGCCGGGGGTAGACCTCCTCGCCGTTGGAGAGGATCTCCACCCGGTTTCCCCGCGTGAGCTCCGTGCTCACGTGGGTCTCCACCATGCGGCGGAACTCCTCCTGGGCGGCCGTAGGGGCGGTGCGGTCACGCTCGAGGGCGCGCAGCCGCTCGATGGGGGTCCCGCGGGTGAGGAACTGCGCGCCCACGAACGCTCCGAGGGCGACGAGGGCCGTCAGGATTCCGAGGACGATCCACAACGCGATGTCGACCAGCGCGACCTCCTGTCCGGGTCCGGTGCGCCCGCACCGTTGTCCGGACAGGCTCCTCGCAAGGCCCGTGCGAGTCACTCGTCGCGGAGAGCCTCCGTGGGGGCGACGCGTGTGGCGCGGCGCGCCGGCAGCCAGGCCGACGCCACGGCCACCGCCAGGAGCGCCAGGGGAAGCCCGATGAAGCTGACCGGGTCCGTGGGGCTGACGCCGTGCAGGAATTCCCGCAGCGCCCCCGCGCCCGCCAGGGCGACCACCAGACCCACCGCGGCCCCGACCGCGGCGGGCATCGTCCCTTCCCGCACCATGAGCCGCACCACCTGCCCACGCCCGGCTCCCAGGGCCACCCGCACGCCGATCTCGCGCGTGCGGCGCGCCACCGTGTAGGAGACGACGCCGTAGATGCCGACGGCGGCCAGCAGGAGCGCCACCAGGCCGAACGCGCCCAGGAGGCTCGCCGCGAGACGCGGCCGTGCCACGGCCCGGCTCCTGACGTCCTCCATCGTCTGGACGTTGGCCAGCGGAAGGCGGGGGTCCATCTCGGCCACCGCGGCCCGCAGGGCGGGAATCAGGGTGCCGGGCTCCACCCCGGTGCGGGCCACCACGGTCATGGCGCGGCCCCCGCCGAAGGGGATGGCCCGGAGCTGGTCGTGGGCCAGGTAGACCTGGGGATCGGGCGGGGCGTCCATGAGCGCGCGCACATCGCCCACCACGCCGACGATGGTGAGCCACGGCGGATCGTCGCCGCCCATCGCGAACGTGATGCGCCGCCCCAGCACGTCCTGTCCGGGCCAGTAGCGCTCCACGAGCGCCCGGCTCACCCCGACCACGAGCGGCGACTCCGCGTCGTCGCCCTCCGTGAGGGCCCGTCCCTGGAGCACGGGAATGCCCAGCGTCTCGAAATATCCCGGCTGCACGGCCGCGTAGTGCGCGTTCCACGCGGGCACCGCTCCCGCCGGCGCCGCCTCGCCCTCGGGCTGGAAATCGCCGCGCCCGGGAAGGCCGCGCAGCGGGAGGATGCTGACGGCGGCGGCCGACGCAACGGCCGGAAGCGCCTCCAGGCGCTCCTGGAGGGCTCCATACGCCCGGGCCACGTCCTCGCCCTGCGGGTAGGAGGACGACGGCAGGGAGAGGTCGAACGTGACCACGTTCGCCGTGCGCACGCCCGGGTCCTCCGACCGCAGCGCGTCGAAGCTCCGGATCGCCAGTCCAGCCGCCAGCACGACCACCAGGCTCAGCGCCGCCTGCCCGGCGACGAGGCCCCGGCGGAGCGAGCGGCGGCCCGTGTCGTCGCTCGAGCCCCGCCCCCCGGCCAGCCCCCGGGCCAGCGCGCCCGCGCCCTGGAGGGCCGGCACGAGGGCGAACAGGAGCGTGGCGGCCACGGTGATGCCCGCCGTGAACGCCAGCACCGTCCGATCCAGACGCACGCCCTCCGAGCGGGGCAGCGCCGTCGGGTCCAGCGCCAGCAGCGCCGGCGTGCCCCAGCCGGCCAGGAGCAGCCCCAGGCACGCCCCCAGCCCGGACACGACCAGACCTTCCGTGAGGAGCTGGCGGGTCAGCCGGCCGCGGCCGGCGCCCAGGGCCGTACGCACCGCCATCTCGCGCTGTCGCGCCTCGGCGCGGGCGAGGAAGAGGTTGGCCACGTTTCCGCACGCCACGAGGAGCACCAGGCCCACGGCGCCCATGAGGAGGAGCACGACGCCGCCCGCGTCGCCCACCAGGTCGTCGCGCAGCGGCTCGAACCAGATGAAGTGGCCGGCCGCGTGGTGCTCGTGCTCCTGGTACCAGGCGGCGGTGATCGTCTCGAGCTCCGCCTCGGCGGCGGCCAGCGTGGCTCCTTCGGCGAGGCGTCCCACCGCCGCCAGGCCGTGGCTCCCGCGGCCTCCCGGCCTCGCCTCGTCGAAGCGGAGCGTCTCCCACATGCGCGTGCCGGCGGTGGGGAAGACGAAGTCCGGGGGCATCACCCCGACGATGCGGGCGATCTCACCATCGACGGTCAGGGCGCGGCCCACCACCGCCGGGTCGGCGCCGAAGCGATCGTTCCAAAGCCCGTGGGAGAGCAGGACGGCGCGGGGCGCGTCGGGCGCCTGCTCCTCCGGCGTGAACGTGCGGCCGAGCGCGGCGCGGACGCCCAGGAGCTCGAACAGCCCTTCTCCCGCCAGGACGGTCGGGATCCGCTCCGGGTCGCCCTCGTCTCCCGTGAGGGTCCGGTTCGTGGACACCCAGGGCACCACGTCCTCCATCGCGCGGCTCGCGTCCCTGTAGTCGAGGACCTCCGGGCCGGACAGCACGAACTGGTCGATGTCGATACCGGTGGACGGCAGATACCGGGTCCACAGCGAGACGAGCCGGTCGGGCTCGGCGTAGGGAAGGGGGCGCAGCAGCACCCCCCGCACCACGCTGAACACGGCCGTGTTCGCCCCGATGCCGAGGGCCAGCGTGAGGACCGCCACCGCCGCGAATCCGGGTCGCCGGCCGACCTGGCGGATGCCGTGGGCGACGTCCCGGACCGTTTCGCTCCACAGGGCGTCCCACCGCATCCTCGCCTCCCTCTCGCTCCCGAGCTTGCGGCACGTGGTGCGCACGCGCTCCAGGTCGCCGAAGCGGCGCAGGGCCTCGCGCCGCGCCGCGTCCTCGTCCCACCCCTCCGCCACCAGGTCCCGCGCTCGCATCCGCACGTGGTGCTCCAGCTCCTCGTCCACCTCCACCTCCACCGGAGGCGGGAAGAGGAGGGCCCGCACGCGCCGGCCCAGGCGCAGGAGCGTCGGGGCCACCCGGCGGGGGCTCACGCGCCGCCTTCCAGCACCGCGCGGAGCGCATCCGCGAACCGCAGCAGATCGGCCGACTCCTCCGCCAGCGCGCGGCGCCCGCGATCGGTCACGGCGTAGAACTTGGCCCTCCGGGACAGCTCGGAGACGCCCCATTCGGCCCGAAGCAGCCCCTTCTTCTCCATGCGGTAGAGGGCCGGATAGAGAGACCCCTCTTCCACGTGGAGCACGTCGTCGGTGAGGGTCTCGAGCCGCCGGGCCACGGCGTAGCCGTGCAGGGCTCCTTCGCTCAGCACCTTCAGGATCAGCGTGTCGAGCGTTCCGTGGAGGATGGGCTTGCGGGGGCTCACGCGGGCGGCTCCGGATGCGGATCGATACCCTGGCGGTCTAATCCTTAGATAGCCTGGGTATCAGGAGGGTTGCAGCCGGACGAGGCGCATGGGTTGGGCCCGTCAGGTCCGGTCGATGAGGCGGGTGTAGTGGTCGCCGAGGGTGTACCACCCGCTGGAGCCCAGGAGCTCGGCCACGGCCAGCCCCAGGTCCTCGCGGTCGGTGACCAGTGAGACGCCCACCAGCTCGTCCGCGTCCGGGTCGGAGGGCAGGCCGTCGGGAAGCGACCACCGCTCCCAGTCGAGCTGGTACTCCTCGAGCTGGAAGTCGAAGCCGTCGGGCAGGTAGCCCACCAGCTCGGGAGGCACTTCCCCGGGAGGGGCCTCCATGGGCCACGCGCCGGTGGTGGCGTTGTACTCCCGGGCCGCCACCTCCACGACGCGCAGGGTGGCCACGGCTTCGGTCGCCCGCGCCCGGAGCAGCGCCTCCTGGACGTTGGGCAGGGCGATGCGCGTGACGATGCTCATCACCATCACGACGACCAGCACCTCGACCAGGGTGAAGCCGCGACGGCTCGCGCCGCTCCCGCCCCTCACCGTCCGACGCCGAACCCCACCACGCGGTGGGCGTTGGACAGGAATATGGTGAGGGAGTCGGTGGAGACGTAGGTGAGGGCCAGCCTCGGCGTGACGCCATGGAGACGGTACTCCCGGGCATTCAGGCGCCGGTAGTACATGCCCGGGACCGGCTCGCCGGTCTCCTGGAGGACGTCGGGGAGCCGGCCCCGTTGGCGGCGGAACGCTTCGATCTGCTGGGCCTGCAGGTACATCCCCAGACGCAGACCGGCCTCGTGGAACTCCGCCGGGACGGGCGGGGGCAGGTTCGGCTGGACCCAGTCCGGGGGGAGCATCCAGAGCCAGGCCGCCGCCGAGATCAGCGCGACGATCCCCAGGGTGGCCGCGGCCGGAACCCGCCGCCGTGGCTTCTGCACCCACAGCCGGGCTCGCCGTTCCTGGTCGCGCAGGAACTCGATGAGGAGCGCGGTCCGCTCCGCATCGTCGCTCACCCCGGGTACAAGGACGGGCTCCGTCGGGACGGGACGCCCACCCTCGGCTGCGGCCGCCGCTGCCGCGGCGATCGCCGCCGGGTCCACCGGCTCCTCCTCGTCGGGCAGGATCCACTCTTCCTTTTCGTCCGCGAGCGCCTTCCCGCCGGCGCCCGCTTCGCGAGGGGCCCCCTCGCCCGCGAACGCCTCCTCGCCGTCGTCGGCCTCGGGAGCGGCGGCCTCCTCGCCCCCGAGCGCCTTCCCGCCGGCGTCCGCCCCGGTGGGGGCGGCCCTCCCCCCCTCCTCCTCCTCGGCGTCGGCCCCGGGGATGGATCCTTCCAGGCCGGACTCCTCCTCGTGGGCGACCCACTCCACGTCGTCGGCCGAGGCGAAGCCGACGTCCTCGTCGGACGCGGCGCTTGATTCGCCCGGGTCGCGCTTCATGGACGAGCGCGGGTCGTTGGAAGGCCGATCGGGCATGGAGCCGGGGGTGGGGGGAGGCTCGGGCTGCTCCTCGAAAGATACACGAGACCGGCGACCCCTCCCAAGGCCGGAGTTTTGACGCCTTCCCCCGGATCCTGCGGAATCCCGCGCATCGCGGCGCCCGCGCCCCCCTTTCCGGCCAGGCCTCCCCGGGGCTCCCTACCGCGGCGGCGGGCGTAGGATGAGCCGGTCCAGGCCGTGGATGCGGATCTTCAGAAGGTCGTCCCCGTCCAGGCCGTCGTATCCCCGCTCCCGGAGCCGGCGGACCAGGTCGGGCGTGACGCCGTGGATGCGAAAGGCCACGGCCTCGTCGAGGTCGGCGGGCTCGGCGCCGGCCTCGGCCATGCTCTCCAGCCACGCTCCGTCCACCCCGTGGATGCGCAGCGCCAGGACCTGGTCGGCGTCGGGCTCTCCGAGACCGGTGGCGCGGATGGCGTCGACGAACGCGCGGCTCACGCCGTGGATGCGCATCGCCAGCAGGTCGTCGGCGTCGTCTCCGACCCCCAGCTCGCGCATCTCGCGCACGAATGCGGGCGTGACCTCGTGGATGCGGAAGGCCACGAGCTGATCGAGGTCCGGCCTCAGGCCCAGCGCCTCCATGCTCTGGAGGAACGCGCCGTCCACGTCGAAGATGGCGGCGGCGAGCAGATCGTCGAACTCGTCGCCCAGGAGCCCCGCTCCGGAGAGGGAGCGCACCCGCTCCCTCGTCAGCCCATGCACCGCGGCCGCGAGCATCTCGCGGTCGGAGGGCCGACCGAGCCCCAGCGCGTCCATGTCCTCCCGGAACGCTCCGTCCGGGCGGAAGGTGAAGGTGCCCCGCGCACGCCGCTCCGAGGCGGTCCCTTCGAACGTGAGGACGCCAGCCTCCCGGGCCAGGCTCCAGGGGCCCTCGCCCGAGGCGATCCGTCGGATCAGGTCGGCGGCGTCCCGGTCGGGCAGGCTGCTGACGTGACGCCCGTCGTCCAGCCGCAGCGCGACCTCCCCGGCCCGTCGCCCGCCCATCTCGGCGCTCCAGGTGCCCTGGAGCAGGGCCTGTGCGGCGAGCGCCGCGCCCGCCCCCACCGTGGTTCCCGCCAGGGCGGCGCCCGTCAGCACCGCCGCGACCGCGACCCGGCTCCTCCTCGTCCTCCCCATCCTCACCCTCCAGTCTCGTCGAAGGCCCTGCTGCGCTCGAGTCTTGGATGCCGGCGGAAGGGGGCGGGTTGAAACCGGGCCCCGTCGCGATCCGTTCCAACCCGCCGCCACCCCTCAGTGTCTCATACGTAAGCAGGGGGGGTATGCCAGTTCCTCAGAGCAGGGGGGAGGTCTCACGTGGAGCTCATCCGGGGCACGCTGGACGTGCTGGTCCTCAAGACGCTGAGCTGGGGGCCGCTGCACGGCTACGCCATATCCCGCGTCATCCGCTCCGCCACCGACGAGGCGCTGTCCGTCGAGGAGGGGGCGCTCTATCCGGCGCTTCGCCGCCTGGAGAAGCGCGGCCTGCTGGAGGGCTCCTGGGCCGTCACCGAGACCGGCCGCGACGCCAGGGTCTACGAGCTCACGGACGCAGGGCTCCGCCACCTGGAGAACGAAGTGGACTCGTGGCGGCGGTACGTGGAGGCGATGTCGCGGGTGCTCTTCGCGACGGAGCCGGTGCGGTGAAGCGCGGCCGTCGCAGGTTGCACGGGGAGCGCCCGAACGTGGGTGAGCTGCCCGTGGAGGAGGATGTGCGGCGCGAGGTGGAGGCCCACCTGCGGATGCGCGCCGAGGAGCTCGTGGCCCAGGGCTGGGATCCGGAGGACGCGGGACGGGAAGCGCGGAGGAGGTTCGGTGACGTCCACGGTGTGGAGGCGGAGATGACGGGGATCACGCGGTCGAGGGACAGGGCGGTGCGGCGCGCCCATCGGCTGGACGCCGCGGTGCAGGACCTGAAGTACGCCCTGCGCACGCTGGCGCGCAGCCCCGGCTTCGCCGTGATGGCGGTGCTGACGCTGGCGCTGGGAATCGGCGCGAACACGGCCGTCTTCAGCGTGGTGAACGCGGTGCTGCTGCGGCCGCTGCCCCTTCCGGAGCCCGATCGGCTGGCGACCGTGGCGGAGGAGACCAACCGGGGCGGCACCATGCGGGCGGCGTGGCCGAACGTCGAGGACTGGAGGGCGCGCTCGCGCGCATTCCAGTCCCTGGCAGGCTACACGGCCTTCCCCACCACCGTGCTCGGCGGCCCCGAGCCGCTGCGCGTGCGGGGCGCGCTGGTGGGCCGGGGATTCTGGTCCGTCCTCCCCGTGCCGCCGCTCATGGGGCGCACGACCCTGCCCGACGACCACCGGGTGGGCGTCGCGCCCGTCGCGGTGGTGAGCTACCGCTTCTGGCAGGACGAGCTGGGCGGTGATCCCGGCGTGCTCGAGCGCACGCTCGAGAGCGGGCCCCACTCCATGCGGATCGTGGGAGTCATGCCGCCCGGGTTCGATTTTCCCGAGGAGACGGCGATCTGGCGGCCGGCGGAGCTGGACGGGACCAGCACGAGCCGGACCGCGCACAACTGGGACGTCCTCGGTCGCCTGGCGCCCGGGACGGACGTCGCCACGGCCGACCGCGAGCTGGACGCCATCACGGCCCGGATCCTCGAGGGATCCGGCGACGATGCCGACTATCTGGCGGCCGGCACGGTGGTGACGCCGCTGCTCGAGAGCATCGCCGGGTCGGCCCGGCAGCCCCTCTTCATCCTGCTGGGCGCGGCGGGGCTCGTGCTGCTGGTCGCGTGCTCGAACCTGGCGAGCACGCTGCTGGCGCGGGGCGCCGCGCGGGCCCGGGAGATGGCCGTGCGCTCGGCGCTGGGCGCCGGGCGGGGGCGCCTGGTGCGCCAGCTTCTCACCGAGAGCGTGGTGCTGTCCAGCCTGGGCACGGCCGCCGGAGTCGGCGTGGCCGTCCTGGTCCTCGGCGGCCTCCGCTTGCTGGGGCCGGCGTCGCTCCCCCGCCTGGCGGAGATCGGCCTGGACGGGCGCGTCCTCGGCTTCACGGTCGCGCTCGCGCTGCTGACCGCCTTCCTCTTCGGTCTGGTGCCCGCCCTGCGCCTTTCCCGCGACGGCGTGTCGGGTGGGCTGCGCACGGGAAGCCGTGGCAACGCCCTGGAGACCAGGGGAGCCTTGTGGAGCCTGCTGGTCGGCGGCGAGATGGCGCTGGCGCTCCTCCTCCTGGCCGGATCGGGGCTGCTCATCCGGAGCTTCTGGGAGGTCGTGACGCAGGACGCGGGCTTCCACGCCGCCGACGTCCTCACCGGCGCCCTCGCGCCGAGCCAGATCAAGTACCCGGACGGGCCCGCGTTCGCCCGCCTGTACGAGGAGGTGCTGAGGGAGCTGGACGCCGACCCGGCCGTGGCGGCCGCGGCCATCACCACGGCGGTGCCGGTGGCGGGCTCCATCCCCACGGGCCGGGTGGAGCTGGACGGCGACGTCAGCAAGCACGCGTCCGGGGGCTATGCGGTGGTCAGCGACCGCTTCTTCGAGGCCATGGACATTCCCGTGCTCCAGGGACGCACCTTCACGGGGGAGGACCGGGCGGGGACGCCGCACGTGGCGGTGGTGAGCCGCGGCTTCGCCGAGCGCTGGTGGCCCGGGGAGGATCCGGTGGGACGCTCGGTCACGGGCGGGGGCATGGACGACCTCTGGCAGGAGCGAACGTTCTCGACGGTGGTCGGCGTGGTGGGCGACGTCCGCTACCGTGGATTGACGGCCGAGCCCACCCCCACCGTGTACTTCAGCTACCGCCAGCGGCCGTTCCGCACCGCCTTCGGTGCCAGCGCGGTGGTGGAGGCGCGCACTGGCGGGCCCGGGACCGTGGTGGCGCCGACGCGGCGCACCATCCAGCGGGTGGATCCGGACATCCCGCTCCAGCTCCGCCCCCTTTCCGAGGCCGTGGGCGAGACGGTGGCGGACCGCCGGTTCACATTGGTGGTGCTGGGAGCCTTCGCCGCCGTGGCCCTGGTGCTGGCCATGGTGGGCATCTACGGCGTCGTCTCCTACACGGTGGCGCGTCGCACCCGGGAGATGGGCATCCGACTGGCGTTGGGGGCCCACCCGGGAAGCGTGCGGCGGCGCGTGGTGCAGGCGGCCATGGCGACGGTGATCCTGGGGCTGGCGGCGGGGGCCGCGGCCGCCGTGTCGCTGGGCCACCTCATGGAGGGCATGCTGTTCGAGGTCAGCGCGAGGGACCCCCTCACGCTGATCGGCGTGGTGGCGATCCTCGGGTCGGCGGCGCTGGTGGCGAGCTGGATCCCGGCGACCCGCTCGACGCGCGTCGACCCCATGATCACCATGCGGGCCGAATAGATCGCGGGCGGTCCCGGAGTGGGGCCGCCCGCCCTCCCGTCAGCTCGGCTCGAGCACCCGCATGTAGCGGTTGCCCGACACGAACCACGCGTTCGGTCCGACGAGCGAGAGCAGCGCGTTGCCGAGATCGGTGTTGTCGGTGACGATGGCGATGCCCACGAGGCCGCCGCCGTTGTCCCAGTCGAGCTCGTATCCCTCGCCGGCGAACGAGAAGTCGTCGGGCAGGTAGCCGTCCATGTCCGGCGGCACGGTTCCCGAGGCGGCGTCCTGGGGCCAGGTATGCTGGTTGGCCATGTGGCTCGTGGCCGCCACGTAGACCACGTCCACGTCGCCCAGCGCCTCGGCGGCGCGCGCCTTGGTGATCATGAGGCGGTAGTTGGGTATGGCGATGGCGGCCAGGATGCTCACGATCACCACCACGACCATGAGCTCCACCAGCGTGAAGCCTCCCCGGCGCTCCAACGAGGGGACGTTCATCGTCCGGCTCCGATTCCCAGGCGGGTGAGGGCGTCGCCCGCGAACTCGGCGAGCGGCTGGGACGAATCATAGGTGAGTGTCGTGCCGCGGCTCGTTCCGGAGAGGTGGTAGGTGCGGGCGTCGAGCCGTTCGTACCTCATCTCCGGAGGGGCGGCGCCCGTCTCCGCGAGC
Organism: Gemmatimonadota bacterium; assembly: GCA_019347995.1. The sequence continues at coordinate 12,287 of JAHWKH010000006.1, forward strand.
TCATCGGGCAGCCGTCCCTGTGCCTGCCGGAACGACTCGATGCGCTGCGCCTGGAAATACATGGCCACGCGCAAGCCGGCCTCGGCCTCGGCCACGCTCACCGGGTCCGGCTGGGTGGGTGTGACCCACGCGGGCGTGGCGAACCAGAGATAGAACGAGAACGTGGCGAGCAGGGGAAGCGAGATCGCCGCCACCCGGCTGCGCGCGCGCGACGGCGGTGCCTTCCGCTGCTGGGCATCCTCGCGCAGCTTCTGCTCTTCGAGGACCTGCGCGACCAGATCGGCGGTCTCGTTCCCCGGCTGGTGGGCGCGCGAGGGTCTTGGATCGTTCTCGGGCATCGAACCGCTCGAGGGCTGGTCTGGACGCCGCGGGATCAGCGGCACCTCGGGAGGGAAGGATCGAGCATCAAAGGTAACAGCGTCACGTCGCGGCGCTCCAGTATTCCATCCACCGACCTCACCCCCTGACGAGCTTGCGGTACTTCACGCGGTGGGGCCGCTCCGCCTCGACGCCCAGCCTCTTCCTGCGGTCCTCCTCGTATTCGCTGTAGCTGCCGGGGAACCATGCCACGCGGCTGTCTCCCTCGAACGCCAGCGTGTGGGTGCTGACCCTGTCGAGGAACCACCGATCGTGCGAGATGACGAGCACGCAGCCCGCGAAGCGCAGGAGCGCGTCCTCGAGCGCCCGCAGCGTGTCCACGTCCAGGTCGTTGGTGGGCTCGTCCAGGAGAAGGACGTTGCCCCCCTCCTTGAGGAGCTTCGCCAGGTGGAGGCGGTTCCTCTCGCCGCCCGAGAGCACGCCCACCTTCTTCTGCTGGTCGGCTCCCCGGAAGTTGAACCACGAGAGGTAGGCGCGTGGGTTCACCTCGGCGCGGCCGAACTGAAGGGTGTCGGCGCCGCCCGAGACCTCCTCGAACACCGTCTTGTCCGAGGCGAGCGCGTCGCGCTGCTGGTCCACGTACGCGAGCTGCACGGTCGAGCCCACGGTGACGGTGCCGGAGTCCGGCGTCTCGTCGCCCACGATCATCCGGAAGAGCGTCGTCTTGCCGACGCCGTTGGGCCCGATGACACCGACGATGCCGGCCCGGGGCAGCGTGAAGGACAGGTCGTGCATGAGGGTGCGCTCGTAGCCCATCTCGAGCTTGTGCGCCTCCAGGACCACGTCCCCCAGCCGGGGACCGGCCGGGATGTTGATCTCCGAGGTGTCGATCTTGCGCATCCGGTCGGCCTCGGCCGCCATCTCCTCGTACCGCGCCAGGCGCGACCGGCTCTTGGTCTGGCGGGCCTTGGCGTTCGAGCGGACCCACTCGAGCTCGCGCTCGAGCATCTTCTGTCGGGCGCTATGCTGCTTCTCCTGGACCTCGAGCCGCTTGCGCTTGGCCTCGAGCCAGGTGCTGTAATTGCCCTCGAACGGGATCCCTTCGCCCCGGTCCAGCTCCAGGATCCACTCCGCCACGTTGTCCAGGAAGTAGCGGTCGTGGGTGATGGCCACGATGGTGCCGGGAAAGGCGGCGAGATGGTGCTCCAGCCACGCCACCGATTCGGCGTCCAGGTGATTGGTGGGCTCGTCCAGGAGGAGCATGTCGGGCTGCTCGAGGAGTACCCTGCACAGCGCCACGCGCCGCCTCTCGCCGCCCGAGAGGCGGCTCGGGTCGGCGTCGCCGGGAGGCAGCCGCAGGGCGTCCATGGCGATCTCGATGGTGCGGTCGAGGTCCCAGGCGTTGGAGGCGTCGATGCGGTCCTGGAGCTTCGCCTGCTCCTCGATGAGCGCGTTCATCTCCTCGTCGGTGGAGATGTCCGCGAACGCGGCGCTCACCTCCTCGAAGCGGCGCAGGAGGTCGCGCGTCTCCCTGACGGCCTCCTCCACGTTGCCGCGTACGTCGAGCTGGGGATCGAGCTGTGGCTCCTGCGCCAGATACCCCACGCGCGTGCCCTTTGCCGCCCACGCCTCGCCCAGGAAGTCGGTGTCCACGCCGGCCATGATGCGCAGCAGCGAGCTCTTCCCCGACCCGTTGGGTCCCACGACGCCGATCTTGGCGCCGGGATAGAAGGAGAGATGGATGCCCTTGAGGATCTCGCGCTTGGGCGGGACGATCTTGCGCAGGTCGCGCATGTGGTAGATGAACTGCCGGTTGCTCATTCCAGGTCCTGCTCGGGTGGTACGGGCGGCCTCCGGCCCCGGGTCGTGCGTCCCGGGGAACCGGCCGCGATTCGGCGTCCCCGGATGGACCTCCGGGGGCGGCGAGGGTGTAACTATAACACGGTGGCGGCTGCTTCCGGAGCGGTCCTCCCAGGATCGCCCACCGCCATGACATCGCCCCGCGCCTCCGGGGCCGAGGGGGGAACACACGTCTACGACAGGTGTCGTAGATACGAGCCCCCGACAGATGCTTTTGCTCGGTCCCACGGTGGCGTCCCCGCAGGATGCCTCCCGCCGTAACGCTGGACAGGAGGTACCACTGATGCGTCGATCCGCCCGCACCATTCTGAACGGCATCCGTACCCACGGACACTCCCTCGCCGTCGCCGGCCTGTTCGGCGTGGTGGGCGTGACCGGTGTCGCCCGCATGACCGGAGGTGATGCCCCCGACGCGCCCACCGAGGCCCAGGCCGAGGCCATGGAGGTCGCCGCGGCCGAGGCCGTCGCCGCCGCCGCTCCCGCCTGGGACCTGCCGAACCTCGACCATTCGCGCGTGGACTACTGGGTGGCCCGCTTCGACACGGTCCCCGACATGCGCGAGAAGTTCGAGGGATTCCTGGTGCGCTCCGGCTGGTTCCACGACATGATCTCGGCCAAGCTGGCGGAGCGCGGGATGCCGCAGGACCTGGTCTATCTCGCGATGATCGAGTCGGGATTCCAACCGAAGGCGTACTCCCACGCCGCAGCGTCCGGCATCTGGCAGTTCATCTCCGAGACCGGGCGCCGCTACGGCCTGCAGATCGACGGACACGTGGACGAGCGCAACCATCCCGAGAAGGCCACCGACGCGGCGCTGGACTACCTGGAGGAGCTGCACGAGCGGTTCGATTCCTGGTATCTCGCGGCGGCGGCGTACAACTCGGGTGAGAACCGGGTGGGGCGCATCATGCGGGAGCAGTTCGGCACCGAGAAGGCCAGGAGCGAGGCGGACTACTACCGTATCTGGGACCGCCTGCCCCGGGAGACGCGCGACTACGTGCCGCTCATGATCGCGGCCGCGCACATCGCCAAAGACCCGGCTGCGCACGGCTTTCCGGAGCTGAACTTCCAGCAGCCGCTGCGCTTCGACGTGGTGAGCGTGCCGGGCGGCACACCGCTGCCCGATGTGGCACGGGCCGCCGGCGTCCCGCTCGAGGACGTCCTCGAAGAGAGCGACCTCGAGAAGCCCGCGGCCGGCGGCGCGGAAGATCTCCCGGCAGTCGGTGTGGACACGGAACGTCTCGAATTCCCGCGTGCCGCCCCGACACTCCACGCGGACGTGCTCCAGCCGCCGGCTCCGGTACCAGCCCGACAGCCGCGCCAGGTCGCGGGCGTTGCGCCGCTCGATGTTGCTCCACGCCAGGTCCACCGGAAACCGCACGTCGGGACTCGATGCGGGAAGCTCGGGCCACACC